>NZ_JBLZRT010000208.1:0-34948 GCF_048564745.1 Microcystis sp. | reverse complement strand
AACAGAGTTCAAACGCTTGTGTGGCGTGTATCCAGATACATTTAAGGATATGGTAACAGTCCTAAAGGCAGAAAAAGTTTGGCAAAAAAAGACAGGAAGACCTAGCAAATTGAGTACGGAAGACCAACTACTAATAACACTAGAATATTGGCGAGAATATCGCACCTATTTTCATCTAGGAAATAGTTGGGGTATTAACGAATCAACGGCGTATAGAATTGTTAGGAAAGTAGAGAATATTCTCATCAAATCAGGTCTGTTTAATCTACCTGGAAAAAAAGCCCTATTAGAAAGTAATAGTGAAATAGAAGTAATAGTGGTGGATGTGTCAGCACAGGAGAGCGAATATTTTGAAGCGTTTTTATGCTTCTTTTTTCCTGAAGTTCACCAATTAATTGATTGGAGAAAAATTCCCGAATCCCTAGAAAAAGTATTTCTCCAAAATTGAGATGCATCCTATTTTCTGGGAACATCCCAATTTTGCAAGCGGAGTGACAGCATAACCCCTTCCTACCTAAGTAGGGTTTGGGGTAGTCGATGTCGGACCAGAATCAGCTCCTGATGGGGCAGTTTTATTCAATTCTGCCCTACAAATTGATAGTATCAGAGGAGCAGCATCCACTCCCGTCCCTGAATCCGCTGCTATTCTTGGAACCCTAACCGTTTTGAGCTTCGGAGTGAAGTTAAAGCGCAAAGGAAAAAACGAGGCGCATCAATGATATAAACCAGTGATCCTACCAAACCGTTAATACTAATCCAGATGCAGTAATATTTTGATCACAAGTTAATAAAGTTACGCTTTCTTCTTGATTGGCTAAAACCAGTACCGTTGCCACAATTTGTCTATCGTGCATTTCCGTAATTGTCAACAAGCTCAGGGTCTGTTTAATAATTCTTGCATCCAAAGAATAGATAACTAAACGCGGATCAGAATTTACGGCATTAAATAATTCTAAAACCGAAGGGATTGATGTTCTGCCTCGCTCAACAATCCAAGCCGCTTCAGCTAAAACAATAGCCGGTAAAACTAATTCACTGTTCGGGTCAGAAAGGATCGTTTTGGCATTTTTTCCCAATCGGGGATTCCCTTCTAAAAACCAAATTAAGGCGTGAGTATCCAGCACATATTTCATCGGTTTAAGACCAATCTAAGTGGTCATCTGCATCGCCCTGAAATTCGGCGAATGAAAAATCTTCTTCTGTAGATTGATAATCCCCCGTGAACATTCCAAAGCACATCAATTTGGGATATTTTTGGATTGGTTTATCTTCTAAAAATGTGATAATAACTGAACTTTCTTCTAGGTTATTGGGAGTTTCTAAAAGCTCGATCTTTCCTTGTCTATAAATGCCTTTAACTGATTGTAGCATTGACTTAGTTTCCTAATTGTTAATTAAGTTTTGGAGATAGTCTATCTAATTTTACCTTAAATATTTTCTGGAAGCATCTCAATTTTGCCAGTGGAGTGACAGCATAACCCCTTCCTATATAATAAAATGTTAAGTTTAGACTCGGCTTGAGCTATGTCTTTTAGCCTATAACAGTTTCTATCTTCTTGTCAAACCAAGGATTCTAACTATTTTTTGAGATAACTTTAAGTCTCAATATCTTCCTTGATTGTTACTATTTTTACATAACTACTCTAGGAGAGCCTTTATGGTTTATCTGAGTTAAGTATGCTAAGATGATAACACCGCTTCATTAAAAACTGATTTGAGCCAATTGTTTTTATTACAAATATTTTACACACTTCAAGCAACATGGCTGACCACTACTACCAAATCATTACCGTCCGCACCAAACACCATCGACAAAGAAGCGTCAGAAACTCGCCCCTTGGCGAAGCGGTGGGGAATAGTTCATTACTTCCACAGTTTTATATTTTCTTTAGAGATGGACTGTCCTAAAACCTGCTCAGAGCGGCCAAAAGTCAGAAAATAGAAATAAAGGTGCGATTGGAGAACTTAAGCCCCGATCGCACACATAAGCCGCCATTGGAGAAAGATAAAGTTATGGCAGATAACTACAGAAGTCGCATTGTTACCCAAGGTACCCAACGCAGTCCGAATCGGGCTATGTTAAGAGCGGTAGGTTTTGGCGATGAGGACTTTAGCAAACCCATCATCGGCATCGCTAACGGATTTAGCACCATTACCCCCTGTAACATGGGAATTAATGATTTAGCAATGCGTGCCGAAGCAGGAACCAGATTAGCGGGGGGAATGCCGCAACTTTTCGGGACTATCACCATTAGTGACGGGATTTCCATGGGAACAGAAGGGATGAAATATTCTCTCGTTTCTAGGGAAGTAATCGCCGATTCCATTGAAACCGTCTGTAATGGTCAAAGTCTCGATGGAGTCCTCGCTATCGGGGGTTGTGACAAAAATATGCCGGGGGCAATGATTGCCATGGCCCGGATGAATATTCCCGCTATTTTCGTCTATGGTGGCACGATTAAACCGGGGCGCTACAAAGATTGCGATTTAACCGTGGTCAGTTCCTTTGAAGCCGTGGGACAGTACAGCGCCGGTAAAATCAGTGAAGAAGACCTCATCGGAATTGAACGCAACGCTTGCCCCGGTGCTGGTTCCTGTGGTGGGATGTTTACTGCTAATACCATGTCTTCCATTTTTGAAGCCATGGGGATGAGTTTACCCTACTCCTCGACCATGGCCGCCGAAGATGCGGAAAAAGCCGATAGTACCGAAGAATCGGCCAAGGTTTTGGTCGAGGCGGTTAGAAAACAGATTCTCCCTAGCCAAATTTTGACCCGTAAAGCCTTTGAAAACGCCATTTCGGTAATTATGGCGGTGGGGGGTTCCACTAACGCTGTGCTGCACCTTTTAGCCATTTCCCGCACCATCGGGGTAGAATTATCGATCGATGATTTTGAAACCATCCGCCAGCGTGTACCGGTTATCTGCGATCTTAAACCCTCCGGGCGTTACGTTACCGTAGATCTGCATAAAGCCGGCGGTATTCCCCAAGTGATGAAAATTCTCTTGGTTAATGGTTTACTCCACGGGGATGCCCTCACCATTAGCGGTCAGACTATCGCCGAGATTTTAGCCGATATTCCCGACCAACCGCCTTCAGGCCAAGATGTTATCCGTCCTTTTAGCAATCCTGTCTATAAAGAGGGTCATTTAGCCATTTTAAAAGGAAATCTGGCCACAGAGGGGGCCGTGGCCAAAATTAGCGGCGTGAAAACTCCGGTCATCACTGGGCCTGCGCGGGTGTTTGAGTCGGAAGAAACCTGTTTAGAGGCAATTTTAGCCGGAAAAATTAAAGCCGGGGATGTGGTGGTTGTCCGTTATGAGGGACCAGTAGGCGGACCGGGTATGCGGGAAATGTTAGCCCCCACTTCGGCAATTATCGGCGCCGGTTTAGGGGATTCCGTGGGATTAATTACCGATGGTCGTTTTTCCGGGGGAACCTATGGCATGGTGGTCGGTCACGTCGCTCCAGAAGCAGCGGTGGGTGGTACAATTGCCCTAGTAGAGGAAGGAGATCAAATCACTATTGATGCTCGTCAGCGTCTCTTGCAGTTAAATGTATCGGAGGAAGAATTAACCCGTCGTCGTAACCATTGGCAACCGCGTCCCCCACGCTATAAAACGGGAATTCTCGGCAAATTCGCCAAGTTAGTCTCCTCTAGCAGTCTCGGCGCTTTAACGGATCTGAATCTGTTCTAAAAGTATAACTAGGGTTTGCGGCAAAAAGCTTTTCGGTGGTGGCAGGGTGTGGGGTGTGGGGTGTAGGGTGTGGGGTTTTATCGATTTTCAGGGGGTCAACTACCTAATTTTCAGGGAAAAAGCACCCACTGCTCACCCAACACTCCCACTGATAACTGATAACTGATAACTGATAAGACTGACGAACCTAATTACTATAGATTAATGACTATGACCTATCTACTCACTGTCTATCGAGCGCTCGAATGCCGTCCAGATACCTATCGGGACTGGTATGACCAAGGCAATATTTTAAGAGAAAGAATGGACTATTTGGGAGCCTTAATCAGCTACGAAAAAGCCTTAGAATATTATCCAGATGATTATTGGGCATGGTACAAAAGGGGTATGATACTAGAAGACTTGGGAATGTATGAAGAAGCGGCTCAAAGTTATGCTAACGCTGCACAGGTAAAGGATGATAACTATTGGGCTTGGTACGATCAAGGTTGTGTTTATCTACAGGAATTAAAGGACTACGAAAAAGCGATCGCTTGTTTTCAACGGGCCCTAAGTCATAGTCCGGGGGACTATTGGGCGGCCTACCGGCAAGGGGAGGCCTATCGATTGCTGAAAAATTACGAACGCGCTATCACTTTCTATGATCTGGCCCTAGGGGCGCGACCCCGGGATTATTGGGCCTGGTATCGTCGCGGCGACGCTTTCCGGGATTGGGGCAATCCCCAAGAGGCTTTATTTAATTATCGTACCGCCCTCGATATCCGACCGCAAGATTACTGGTCTTGGTATCAACAGGGTGTGATCTTACAAGCATTACAGCGCCTGCCAGAAGCGATCACCTGTTATGAAGAATCATTAAAAATCGATCAAGATGATCGCTATGCGTGGTATAATGCCGCCTGCTGTTATGCCGCCCTCGGTCAACAAGAAAAAGCGATCAACTGTTTACGCGAAGCCATGGACATAGAACCGGATATATGTGGCGAATTAGTGCGTAATAACTTTGTTTTCGATGGTTTAAGGCAAAATGAAACCTTTAATGACCTCTTGAGTTGCTATTCCCCCAGCTAAAATCTTTTTGCATCACCTAGGGTTTGCTGAAAGGGTTTGTCCTGGGGTGTGTGGGATTTTAGGCATTTTCAGGGGAAAAGTGCCTAAAACTTCCCCCCGATTGCTCAAACGGCTGGCACTTTTTTGATGGCAAAAAAGCCTAAAAATATTAGCCAACAAGGTTTTTAGATTTATTCAGCCAGTCTGGATTAGCTACAATTGCAATTAGAGAAAAATTATTGAGAATCTTATGCGAGAACTAGACAGAGACAAAACCATCGAACAACTGAACGAAATCATGGAATTTGAACTAGCGGGAGTTGTCCGTTACACCCACTATTCCCTGATGGTGACAGGTCCCCATCGCATCCCTATCGTCCAATTTTTCCAGACTCAGGCCACGGAATCCCTCACCCACGCGCAACAAGTCGGGGAAATTCTCACCGGTTTAGAAGGTCATCCTAGCTTAAAAATTGCCCCCATCGAGGAGAGCTATGAACACAATATCAAAGCAATCTTGAGTGAGAGCCTCAATCATGAGAAAAAATCCCTTGATTTGTACAAAGCACTCCTAGAAACCGTCGAAGATGCCAGTATTTACCTAGAAGAATTCGCTCGCGGTATGATTGGACAAGAAGAATTACACAATCTGGAAATTCGCAAGATGCTGCGGGATTTTGCTTGAGCTAGGATCAAACCTAGAGTTTATCGACTAGCTTATGAATCTTAGTTCCGCTTTACCCACTTTTATTATCACTCTCCGGGAAGGTTTCGAGGCCGCTTTAGTGGTGGGAATTGTCCTCGCTTGTTTACAAAAATCGGGTCGATCGCAACTTAACTCATGGGTGTATCGTGGTATTGGTGCGGGAGTGGTCGCTAGTGTTTTGGTCGGTATTTTGCTAGGGGGAATCCTTTTGCAAGTGGATGCTTCTCCTAGTCCTTATGTACCAATGCTCAAGGAATTATTGGCCGCCACTTTTGGACTGATTGCCGTCTTGATGTTGAGTTGGATGTTAATTTGGATGACTCAACAGGCCAAATCTTTGAAATCTGAGGTAGAAAGTGCGGTAAAAGCGGGTTTAAAATCGGAAAATGGGGCAGGAAAAGCGATTTTTCTGCTCGTTTTTATCGCTGTCTTGCGAGAGGGATTTGAAACTGTCCTCTTTATCCTGGCCCAATTCCAAAAAGATTGGCAGATACAAACCTTCGGTGCGATAGCGGGGTTAAGTGTCGCAACCTTGTTGGGAACTCTCCTCTTTGCGGGGGGAGTAAAAATTAATATCCGTCTCTTTTTCCAAATTATGGGGACTTTCCTCCTCTTAATCGTTGCGGGATTACTCATCGGTGTTTTGAAACATATCGACGCAGGAATCAGTCTTTTAAGTGAAATTGACCCTTTTTATCGCAATTTCTGTCCTTCTCTCCCCTCCTCCTGTCTTCTCGGTTTTCAAGTTTGGGACGGTTCCCAAATTTTGAGCGATCGCACTTTCCCCGGACTCCTCCTTAAATCTCTGTTTGGTTATCGTCAAAACCTCTATATCAGTCAAATTGTTGCTTATATCCTCTTTTTACTGCTTATCGGTGGCCTCTATTTCCAAAGCTTACGACAACGTCCTCAAACAGTGATCAGTAAACAGTGATCAGTAAACAGTAAACAGTAAAAAGACAGTAGGAAACTTCTATTTAATACTGCACACTTAAAAACTCACATCTGATAACTGTTAACTTACCCACTGATAACTGTTAACTTACCCACTGATAACTGATAACTGATAACTGATTATGACTACTTGGCAATGTGACGGTATCCCCAAAGATGGTAAAACTTATCCGCAAGCGATTGCGGGAGGTCATGAACCCTGCGAAAATACTACTCCTGATTGTCCTATCTGTGGCCTGCCTAGGGAAGCGATGGATCCCGTAACAACGACGGTTAAAACCACGGTGGTGGTGTCCCCGGGGGGTACAACTAGAGTTGGCCAAAAATCTAACTGGTTACTTCCCTTCGCTTTGATAATTACCGCTTTAACCGCAGGTTTAGGGGGTTGGAGTCTATTGCAAATGCTCATTCCCAAACCCGATACTCCCCCAGTCGTCCTGGAAGAAACCCCAGACAAGCAAACCAAGGCAACTTTTGTGAGTAATACGGCTAAAAATCCCGATTTATTTAGCCAAGGTGAGAAAATACTGCTTAATTCCACTCCTAACAAAGAAAAAGGCGCAGCGGCCTTTAAAAAGGAAGATTGGGCAAATGCGATCGCAGCTTACCAACTGGCGGCCACTCCCCAAGCAAACGATCCGGAGGGCAAAATCTATTACAATAACGCCAAAGCTAGACAAAAAGGTAATCAAAAGACTATAGCCGTTGTTGTCCCCATCGCTAACGACCCCAACAGCGCCAAGGAAATTCTCCGAGGTGTGGCAAGGTATCAAGAGGAGTTTAATAATTCTAATCCGGGTAATCCTTTGGAAATAGTCATCGCTAATGATGGCGGTGGGTTACAATCAAAAGCGATAGCCGATGATCTGATTCAATCCGGTCAAGTTTTGGCAGTTACGGGCCACGGAATCGATCCTTTTAGTCAAAAAGCGATTGAAAGTTACCAAAAAGAAGGATTAGCGATTCTTTCTCCCCTGACTACCAGTGTTAGTCAAACGGGAAATGCAACCCTGAAAACCATTCCCCTTAAGGATAAGTCTCAGGAAGTTTTAGGCAGTTATCTGGAAGCAGTGGCCAAAACTTTGGCTAATTATGCTAGTCAGCAAGAGAATTCTCCCTCAGTGGTTCTTTTTTATAATTCCGATAGTCCCTATAGTCAAAAATTAAAGGATTCCTTTGCTAAAGCGATAAAAGAACCGGGAGGCAAGATAGTTAAGGAAATAGACACCACCAAAGCCAATTTTAACGCTAAAACCGCCATAGATCAGGCAAAACAAGCCGGCGCTAGGGTGGTATTTTTGGCCTTGAGTAAAGACGGCGATCGCATTGATCAAGCCGTGGCTATTGCCCAAGAATCGTCTGGAATGCTCTTATTAGGCGGAAATGAACTTTATACACCCGATATCCTTATTCAAGGAGCGGATAGCATCGACGGATTAGTTCTAGCAGTACCTTGGAGTTTCCAAGCAACGGATCCCTTTGCCAAAGATGCGCTGAAAAGTTGGCGCGGTCGCGTCAGTTGGCGTACTGCTACCGCCTACGATACCATGAAAGTATTAGGGGAAGCGATCGCTAAAAGTTCTGACCGTGCTACTGTAGTCGAAACTTTAAATCGAGGAATCACCTTGCAGGGAAGCACCACGGATTTTAAGATTTTTAATCAAGTTCCCTTGGTGCGTGCTAATCGCGGCAATGAGGGGCCAAAGGGTTCTCAATATCAATTCGATCCTATCTAAAATAGACAATGTGATGTCGAGGAGTAGAATCAAGTCTAATTTTATGAACAATATCTTACCCATCCTAGCTTTGTTAATGTCGGTGTCGGGAATTGCCGTGTCTTTGGGACGGGAGGAAGTCCGATGTCGTCTCGGTTTAGAATCGGCAGCCTGTCCCCGGGAAGAACAAAAAACCAGCGAAGACACCCCCCCAGATACCCCCGCAACTACCCCAGAATCTCCCCAGATAGAAGAAACTCCCGCGGAAACTACCCGTAATAGCGAACCTTCCCCCGAAGTTTCCCCGTCTCCTGAAAGCGAAACCCCGGTGGAATTCACCCCCATCCCGGAAAAGAACCCCAGTCCAGAAGTCCCCCCCGAAAATCCCCCCACCCCGGAAACCAAAGCGGTGGAAAAAACTCCAGATGCAGAAAAAAGTCCGGATGTCAATCCATCTAAAGATGGAGAAACTGAAAGTATTCCGTTAGAAGTTATTCCCCCCGCACAGTAAAATCGGACAAAATCAATTTCTGGATCTGTAGGGTTGATTCATGAATCAACCCTACAGACTCCGGACAGTAAAATCGGACAAAATCAATTTCTGGCTGAGGATAGGAACTCATGCAAGAAGTAGTTATACTAAATCTGGTTATTAAAGACTGATTATTTATTCCCCTTTTTGCATGAGTGCATGAGTAGAAAACGGGTTTCTCCGAGAAACCCGTTTTCTGTGCGTTACTCAATTGTATCTAGCTTCTTTCGGCAAACCCTAACTATTGGATTAACGTTTCTTGCGAAGTCCCATTAATCCGAGTCCTGTAAAGGCCAGTCGATTTTTTTGAGAAAATTGAAGTATATTAAGTTTTATTAAGAACAATGAAACTGCAACGGTTATCGGTGATTCAAAAGTATTATAATTGTCTTTGTTATCCTAAATCAATAGTTTTTGCTTGTCAATAATTATGAATAGTTATCAAACCTATTTAACCATCGATAATTCTCAGAAGATTATCCTCTCTAACTTACCCTTTAAAGCAGGAACAAAGTTAGCCATTAACATTCAAGTAGTTGAGGATGAAAAGACAGAAGCCGATTTTGAAGCTTTATTAGATAAAACCCAGGCAATCTGGACTAAAGGAGATGGCTTAGAATATCAGCAAAAAATTCGGGAGGAGTGGATATGAAACGATTAATAGACTCCTGTATTTTAATCGACCATTTTAATGGTATTACCCAAGCTACAGTTTATCTAAAAGCTCACCGAGATGAAAGTTATATTTCTGTCATTACTAAAGCCGAAGTTCTCATTGGTTTTAATGATGATAATTCCTTTGAAAAAGCAGGAGAGTTATTAAGCCATTTTCCCCTGATAGATTTAGATGTCAACATCACTGATTTAGTCATTCAAATCCGTCGTGAACAAATCAAAAAAAAGGCAACCAAACAGCCTAACAAAAAGGTTATTCAATGGAAATTGCCCGATGCCATTCAAGCAGCGATCGCCCTTTACTATAATCTCAAATTAGTCACTCGTAATACCCAAGATTTTGATCTCAATCAACATCCATTTATTGAGATTCCCTATACCATCTAACAATAAAACTGAAACAGTTATCGGTGATTCAAAAGTATTATAATTGTATTTGTTATCCTAAATGAATAGTTTTTGCGTGTCAGTAGTTATCAATAGTTAGGGTTTGCTGAAAAAGTACGGGCGACGATCCCTAAAACCCTTACCTTGCCTACATTTCACATTTATTCAGCAAGCCCTATTTACTTTTATTCAAAATTAATTAACTTCTAATCCCGGAATGCTTAACTGTTCGGTTTTTGGCTGTGTTTCCCCCAGATAATCCCCCTGCAACATATTAATTAAACAGCCACCAAGATGATAGGCCATATTCACGGGAACCGCATTACCAATCTGTCGATATTGAGAGGTTAAATTACCGGTAAATTGCCAATCATCGGGAAAGGACTGCACTCGTGCATATTCTCTCACAGTCAAAGGACGAGTTTCTTGGGGATGGCATCTTTCTGTTTGGGTTTGTGCCGGACTACAGGTAATAGTTAAAGCTGGTTCATCCCAAGATAATCTTTTAGCATATCCTGTCCGTCCGCCGTGATTTTTGAGACTATTTTTCATATATTCTTTTTGAATATCCATCGGCAAATTCCGCCAATTTCCTCCTGGGGGAACTAAGGACATAATCTCTTTTTTTCTTTCTTTATATTCTACTCCTGGAGAACTGGGACAATTCTCTAGAGCTTTTTTCAGAGAAATAGTATAGTTTTTATATTGGGGAAAAATCGGTTTAATATTTAGGTCTTGACGGGTGGCAATAATAATTAATCTTTCTCTTTTTTGGGGAACATCGAGAAATTGGGCTGATAAAACTTGATAAGCAGCATAATAACCGATTTCCTGTAAAGCTTGCAGCATTAATTGCAGGGTTTCTCCTTTTTTATTGCTTAATAATCCTCGAACATTTTCGGCCATAGCGATTTTAGGTTGCACTTCCTGTAAACAACGAGCAAACTCAAAAAATAGGCTCCCTCTCAAGTCTTCTAATCCTTTTCCTAACCCAGCATAACTAAAAGGTTGGCAGGGAAAACCTCCAGCTATAACATCTATTTTGTCTCTAAAATTAGAAAATTTAATCTTTTTCATGTCTTGATTTATAACATTCCATTGCGGTCGATTGAGTCTTAAAGTATTAACACAATCTTGGTTAATTTCCACAAGTAATTGCGTTTTTAGTCCCGCATTTTCTAAACCTAAAGCCATACCACCACAGCCAGCAAATAATTCGATAACCGTGTAATTAGTTGGCTCAACAGTTTGTAAAATTCTCAATTCTCCGGGGGATTGGTTATTTTTAAGATTGGTTAATTGCTCGAGATCAAATAACCAATCAACTTGATTTATTTTCTGACCTTTGATTAATTTTTTCTTTTGCCATGTTAGTATTTCTGCGGTAGTTACACCGAGAATATTAGCAGCTTTTTGTAGATTTACCTGAGTCATAAGCAATAATTAGCAACTTATCTACGTTTTTATTATAAATCAAAGTAGCTAAACTTGATAAACAACAATAAAGGCTGAACAAGGTTCAGCCTCCAGTATAACTTTTAACTCTTTCCTAATTGCGTCCCGGAACTGTATATTTAAAATTCATCGGGCCGGTATAACCAGAAATCTCCGCTAATTTCTCTAATCTTTGGGTTCCCGAATATTCTTGACCCTTAATAATCCAAGTGGGGAAACCTTTAATTCCGGCATCGCGACAAGCTTGGGGATTACCATTAACCCCTTGGGGATCGCATTCGATATAAACCCCTTCTTTTTTGAGGATTTCTCCCGCTTCCTTACCAAATAACTGTTTTTGATCGTAACAGTGGGGACACCAAAAAGCCCCGTATTCTTTCGCACCAATTGCTTTTAAATGTTTAGCCAGGGCGATTTCTGCTTTTCCCGAAACCGTGGTTACTTCCCAACCGTAGGGAGGTTTAGCCGCTGTCATTGGCCGGGTAATTTCTTCTTTTCCTGCTGCCACCGTCGGGGAATTTACTCCCGCATAAACCGCTAAAGTTCCCACCAAAGTAATCATGGCCACCACAACCATCGGCAGTATAATTTGTCCTAAACCTTCCCATTCGCGACCGATAATTGTGAGAATTAATAGGGTTAAAGCGAACAAGGCGGAAGTGATGCAGTAGGGACACAATTCCTGTAATTCCGTGGCTAGAATATACATTAGATAACCACTAAATACCGCCATCGCCGTCGCCCCCGCTAACAGCAATAACCAAGTATTATTTTCTAAACTTTTGCGGAGATTTTTCTGAGTTTCCCCATTAATAAATAGAGGACTGAGGGCAAAAACCGCCATGGCAATATAGGCCAAAAAACCGAACAAACTCAAGGGCAGCCCGAAAACCGTAGCGTAGGGACTATTAAGAACACCAGTACAACCAGCCCCATCACTAGCCCCGGCGGTACAGGCAGCGGCCCCTCCCGTCAGTTTGGTAATGGTTAAATAGCCGGTCAGAATCGCCCCCACGATCGAAACGCCCCCAATTAGGGGCCGGGAGTAGCGATGAATCCAAGGTACAGAACGACGACGCATAATATTATTTAGATTAAATTACAGCAGAATTCAGGAGTCAGGAGGTAAATCGAAATGTACTTTGTCGAAAGGAAAAATTCCCTAACCATATTGTGTTAATTAGGACGTTTTCAATTCCTAAAAACTTAGGCTCGCTGACGACCGATAACTATCCGCCATTCTAGCAAGGGGTTATGTGGACAGAGGCAAAGAAGGGAGAGAATTATTAATTTTTGCCTTTTGATCGTTGATCTGCCGGGCCGTTTCCACAAATTGCGACACCCGGATCGGATCCACCGGTTCAGTAATTTTGCCATGACGCTTGAGGGAACTAGCCACGATCACCCCATCGGCAGCCGGCAGCAACTGCCCGATATTGTCCAAATCAGCCCCGCTGCCGATAAAAACCGGTGTTCCCTTGGCCGCTGCCACTGCTAGTTCCAAATCCTCAAAACTAGGGGGGCTACCGGTGGCCCAACCGGAGAGGATCACCCCGTCTGCTAGTCCCCGTTCGATCGTATCTTGCACTGCCGTGGTCAGATTAGGGGTTCCCAGGGGGCGGGCGTGTTTAACCAAAACATCCGCTAAAATTTTGACCTCAGACCCCAATTCGCGCCGATAACGCAGGAGTTCGTGGGCCTGACCCTCAATAATGCCCTGATCAGTGGCCATAACCCCCGTTAGCACATTAACCCGAATAAATTGGGCATTGACACAGGTAGCGATCGCTAAGGCACTATGGGCATCATTGCGGAGAACATTAAGACCAATCGGTAAGACCACCAGATTTTTAATGCGATCAACAATTAACGTCATGGCACTAACCACGGCGGGATCCACCTGTTGCTTAGTAAAGGGGGCATCAAAAAAATTCTCGATAATCAAACCATCAACACCACCGGCAGCCAAAGCCGTCGCCTCTTGTTCAGCCCGCTCGATCACCGTCTTGAGACTGCCACCCCAACGGGGGGAAGTGGGCAGGGGGGCGAGATGAACCACGCCAATAATCGGGTTTTTTGTCTTGAAAGTTGCAATTAAGTTCACAGCGTCTACTACTCTTAGCGTCCCAAACCATGCGCCGCTCACCCATTTTAACAGGGTGAAGGCCTACCCACGGTTCCACGGGGGGGAAATTATTTTAACTGCTAATGATTTTATCAATTCCGGAATCCGTTAAAATGTCTTAACATTAGAGAAGTTTAAGATTTGGTTGATACTCGATCGCATGGGCAATAAGCCAACCATCGCTATCTCACACCTAGGCTGTGAGAAAAACCGGATCGACTCCGAGCATATGTTAGGACTGCTGGCCAAGGCCGGCTATCCCGTAGATAATGACGAGGAGTTGGCCGATTACGTTATCGTTAATACCTGTAGTTTCATTCAAGCAGCTAGAGAAGAATCCGTTCGCACCCTCGTGGAACTGGCGGAAGCTAATAAAAAAATTATTATCTCCGGCTGTATGGCCCAACATTTCCAAGATGAACTCCTGACGGAATTGCCGGAAGCCGTGGCCATTGTCGGCACAGGGGATTATCAGAAAATCGTCGAGATCGTGGAACGGGTAGAGACGGGAGAACGAGTCAAAGAAGTCAGCACCGATCCCACTTTTATCGCCGATGAAAATCTGCCCCGTTATCGCACCACCAGCGAGGGAGTCGCCTATCTGCGGGTGGCCGAAGGCTGCGATTATCGCTGTGCTTTCTGTATTATTCCCCACCTGCGCGGCGATCAAAGATCCCGTTCGATCGAGTCCATTGTGGCGGAAGCGCGACAATTGGCTGGCCAAGGAGTCCAAGAATTAATTCTCATTTCGCAAATAACAACCAATTATGGGTTAGACTTATATGGCGAACCCAAATTAGCGGAACTCTTGCGAGCGCTGGGAGAAGTCGATATACCTTGGATTCGCGTTCACTACGCTTACCCGACCGGGTTAACGCCAAAGGTTATCGAGGCGATCCGAGAGACCCCGAATGTTTTACCCTATCTAGACTTGCCGCTACAGCATTCCCATCCCGACATCCTGCGGGCGATGAACCGTCCCTGGCAAGGACGAGTCAACGATGGCATTATCGAGCGGATCAAGCAAGCTATCCCGAACGCGGTTTTACGAACGACTTTTATCGTCGGTTTCCCCGGAGAAACCGAGGAACATTTCAGCCATCTGCTGGAATTTGTCAAGCGTCATGAGTTCGATCACGTCGGGGTGTTTACCTTCTCCGCCGAAGAAGGTACAGCCGCTTTTGACCTGCCCGATCCAGTGCCACAGGCAATTATGGACGAACGCCGCGAAAGGTTGATGTTAACTCAGCAACCGATCTCGGAACGCAAAAATCAAGCTTATATCGGTCACACTGTCGATGTTCTCATCGAACAGGAAAACCCGGAAACAGGAGAATTAATCGGGCGTTCCGCTCGTTTTTCCCCGGAAGTGGATGGCTTGGTTTATGTGACAGGGGAGGCGATTCTAGGTGCGATCGTACAGGTCCGAATCACTGCGGCCGATACCTACGATCTCTACGGCGAAATAGTCTAATTTTTCCATTTTTCTTATTTAATTCCCACAAAACAATCCCTATGACCACTGGTTTCAACAATTTAGGTTTATCCGATAGCCGTCTTCAACACCTAGAAACGCTTGGATTCACCACCCCCACGGAAATTCAAACCAAAGCCATCCCTCTCCTTCTAGAAGGGCATGACATGGTAGGAATGTCACAAACGGGAACCGGCAAAACCGCCGCCTATTCCCTGCCTTTACTGGAACGCATGGACACCAAAAATCCTAACGTTCAAGCTTTAATCCTCACCCCCACCCGGGAATTAGCCCAACAGGTGGCCAGCGCCATCAAAGATTTCTCTGATGATCGTCGTCTCTTTATCCTGACAGTCTGTGGTGGTCAATCCATGGAACGTCAGATCCGCAGTCTGGAAAAAGGTGTCCAGATTGTGGTCGGGACTCCCGGCCGGGTAATCGATCTGCTCGATCGCAAAAAACTCCATCTAGAATCCCTAAACTGGGTAGTCCTCGATGAAGCGGACGAAATGCTCAGTATGGGTTTTATCGATGATGTTAAGAAAATTCTGCAAGCATCCCCCTCCACCCGTCAAACCGCCTGTTTCTCGGCAACTATGCCCCGGGAAATCCGCGATTTAATCGCTAATTTCTTGAAATCTCCCGTTTCTGTGACGGTTTCTCAACCCCAGGCCGCTCCTGCTAAGATCGAGCAGAAAATTTATCTGATCCCTCGCGGTTGGACGAAATTAAAAGTCCTGCAACCCCTGTTAGAGATCGAACCCCTAGAATCGGCGATTATTTTCGTCCGCACCAAGCAAACCGCGGCCGAATTAACCTGCAAACTGCAAGAAGCGGGACAAACGGTGGATGAATACCACGGTAACTTAAGCCAAGTGCAACGGGAACGACTGGTGCAACGTTTCCGCGAGGGCAAAATTAAATTAGTGGTAGCCACGGATATCGCGGCCCGCGGTCTAGATGTGGAAAATCTCAGCCACGTTATTAACTATGATCTGCCGGATAATGCCGAAACCTATATTCACCGCATTGGCCGCACCGGCCGCGCTGGTAAAACAGGAACTGCTATATCCTTAGTAGAACCGATCGATCGGCGTTTGTTGCGTCAGATTGAACAGCGTCTGCGTCAACGTCTGGAATCTAGTCCCATTCCTAGCCGCACCGAAGTAGAAGCAAAACGCCTGACCAAGCTGCAAAATCAGCTAAAAGAGGCTTTATCGGGGGAACGGATGGCTTCTTTCTTGCCTTTAGTGCGGGATTTAAGTGAAGAATACGATCCCCAAGCGATCGCGGCTGCTGCCCTGCAAATGATCTACGATCAAAATTGTCCCCAGTGGATGAAAACCGATTGGGAAGTTCCCGCAGCGACGAGCAGTAAACCGGTGATTAATAAAACTCCCCGCGGTGGTGGTAATAAGTACCCTTCTAAGTCGAATAACCGTCCTTCCTTGGACAAAAAAATTGTCTTTCAAGAACGTTAATTTTTAGTTCTTGAATGGATAACTTTAAGAGTTGATAGACCTTTTTGGTTCTGTCAACTTTTTTTATGTGTACAATTCATAAAAACTACACATCAAATTCCTCCTTTTTCCCCTTTTTTAAGAAGATGCCGAAGCTAGGGGGATCGATTCTCACCAGACATCGACCAGCTAATATCATTTTTCAAAAGTAATGACAGACTTAGTTGATCATTTCAAAGCGCAATCCCTCTCGGAGAAAGGAATTGCACTTTCAGATGTTAGTCACGACTATTGAAAATTGGTATAATCTGGACTTGAAGATAACTGCTATAATCTACTTATCAATAGTTAATAATTTCGATGAATCGATCGCAACTTATCCACAGGCAAAGCTGGTTAATTGAACATTTGCCGGGGTTAAGTGACCAAGATTGCCAAAAATTAAAGGATTGCGGTATCGACACCACCGCACAACTTCTGCAAAAAGTTCGTCCGCAATTGGGGAAGGAAAAATTAGCAGTAAGAATGCAAATCCAGGCTAAACATATTAATAAGTGGGTGGCAATGGCGGAATTAGCCTCAATTCCCTCGGTGGGTCGTCAATACTGCGGTTTGCTGGTTCATGCCGGTATTGCTTCCATCCCGCAATTGGCACAGGTATCAATTCAGCAATTGCATCGACAGATTCTCCGCTTTCAGGTGGCTAATCTGCAAAGACGCGATTTATGTCCCGATATTGCGGTGATGTTAGCTTGGATTGAACAGGCGCAAATCTTAACCAGAGAGTTAAAATAAGCCCTATTTACCAAAATTTTGGCATAAATTAACCAAAAGTAGTGCCATTCCATCCCCAAAGATCACCTTTCGCCTCGGCAAATTCTAGATAAATGCGATTTTTCGGTATTCCTAAATAAGCCTCAATTTCTTGACAAAAATCACTACTCATGCTTTTAGTTTGAGCGGCGGAAATAGAACCAACACTTTTAATCTCCACATAACACACTGGCTCAAAAGTGCCAGCAAAAGTCATTTTTATCCCCGATTCTAAAGCTGTCATCACATAGGATTCGGGTTTTCCCAGATGTTTAGCTAATTTAGCCGAAAGACTCTGCAAAAGTTGATTAACTGTCTCATCATCGAGGGAGGTGACAGAAGTTTGAATTTTAATTAGAGGCATAGGAAAAATCTCAGCAATATTTTTCTATAATATAGCGTTTCCTGTTCGCAAGAGGTACATTATCGATGTTAAAAAGCTTAATCAGCAAAGGTTTAAGTTTGCCAGACAGGTGTGAGAACCGCTATAAGTACCTTTTTTATCCAGAAAAGCGATCGATGATTGTTTTGATAATTTATCTCAATTAGATGACTGTGATCCCTTCTGTTTTTTAGAAAGGGTTGCCACTTCTGAGCAAGCTTTTCCACAAGCAGAACATATCAACGTTGGTGATGGTTGACGCTGGCTAAAACCGAGGAGAACAACCGATCACTATCTAGTCTCTAAAGACAGTTAAGGAGGTACAATTTGGATAGAATCTCAAGCAGGTGAAGGAGCAACTTTTTATTTTACTTGGCATAAAAATCCTCCTAGTTAAACCCCAACTAAGTTGAGAACCGTGGTTTTTCCTCCTCTGTTTTAAGATGAGTTTTGACCCATAAGCGCTCAGCCGAAACCAGATGAAAAGCACCAATTCAGACTTGAATTGGCGTGTTTTTAAGTCAGAACCAGCACAATTATCCGATAGATGTTTTAATTTCTTTCCAAGTAATTATCCGATCAGGATTTCTTTCGTGATCATCAACCTAAAAAGATTTAATCGTGTTTAAAGATTCGGTAACGTGAGCTTTAAAATCTAACATAGAATCAAAAATATGTCTGACGATTCCCTCTTTATCAATGATATAGGTAACTCGTCCGGGGAGGACAAATAAGGTAGAGGGAACACCGAATAATTTCCGCACTCGGTTATCGCTATCACTTAAAAGGGTGAAGGGAAGATTATATTTTTGGGCAAATTGTTGATGGGATTGGGGACTATCGGCACTAATCCCAATAACTTCCGCACCCGCATCGGTAAACACTTCGTAACTATCGCGGAAAGCGCAGGATTCTGCGGTACAACCCGGGGTGTCATCTTTGGGATAGAAATAAATGACCAGGGATTTTTTACCGATTAAATCGCCGATATTAAACGTTGTCCCTGTTTGGGAGGGGAGAGAAAAATCAGGAACTCGATCGCCTACTTTTATAGCTGCCATAAGATTAATTAATTGATAGATAATCGTGGATAGGGTAATACTTTACATTCTAACCTTTTTTGGCCTTTTGTTTAGCCCGTTTAGCGGCAGCTTTGGCCGCTTTTTCGGCTTCAATGCGTTTTTGTTCGGCTTTTTGTTTTTCTTCGTCTAGTTTTTCTAGATAATAGTGATAATCTCCCGCATAGACAATTAATTCGCCATCCCGAATCTCGACAATTTTGTTAGCTACCTGGGAGATAAAATAACGATCATGGGAAACAATTAAAACCGTGCCTTCATAAACTTTTAAAGCCGATTCTAACATTTCCTTAGCGGGAATATCGAGGTGATTAGTGGGTTCATCGAGAATTAATAAGTTAGCGGGAGCAAGTAACATTTTGGCCAAAGCAAGACGCGCTTTTTCGCCACCACTCAAAGATTCTACTTTTTTTAATACCGTTTCCCCACTGAATAAAAATCGCCCTAAAAGACTGCGAACTTCTACATCTTTCCAATCGGGAACTTCATCATGAATGGTATTTAAAACAGTTTTAGTTAGGTCTAAAGCTTCCGCTTGGTTCTGCTCAAAATAACTAGGAATAACGTTATGTTTACCGATTTCAATCGAGCCTTCTGTGGGGGTTTCCAACCCAACAATTAAGCGTAAAAGCGTCGATTTTCCCGCACCATTGGGGCCTAAAAACGCCACTCGATCGCCTCTTTCTATTTCCAGATTTGCTCCCAAAAAGAGAATTTTATCATCGTAAATGTGAACAAGATTTTTAATCGTTACCACTTCTCGTCCACTACGCACTGCTGGAGGAAACTGGAATTTTAAGGTACGCACATCGGCGATTGGCGCTTCAATTTTTTCCACCTTTTCTAATTGTTTTTCCCGGCTTTTTGCTTGGGTACTGCGGGTGGCACTGGCCCGGAACCGATCCACGAAAGCTTGCTGTTTTTCCAGTTCTTTTTGTTGACGTTCGTAGGCACTTAACTGAGCGGATTGTTGTTCGTATTTTTGCTGTAGGTAGGCAGAATAATTACCTAAATAAGTGGTAGAAACTCCCCTTTCAGTTTCGACAATTTTGGTACAGAGGCGATCAAGAAATTCCCGGTCGTGGGACACTATGACCATGGGAGTTGTTAAGTCCTTGAGGAATTTTTCTAACCATTCAATGGTTTCTAAGTCTAAATGGTTAGTGGGTTCATCGAGGAGTAAAATGTCGGGAGTTTGCAGGAGAATTTTGCCTAAACTCATCCGCATTTGCCAACCACCACTAAAAGAACTTACCAAGCGATCGCCGTCATCAACAGTGAAGCCCATTTCTGGTAAAATTTTCTCGATGCGTGCTTCTAATCCGTAACCATCTAACCCTTCAAATTGTCTTTGTAGGCGATCCAATTGATGAATTAAGCGATCTAATTCTTCAGGATCAGCTTTTTCCATGTGTTGGGGAATTTCTATTAGTTGATGGTGGACTTGATTCGCTTCTTGAAACACCGTCCAAAATTCCTCGCGTACCGTCCGACGGGGATCCACTTCAAATTCTTGGGTAAGATAGCCGATATGGAGACTGGTAGGACGGATGATCTCCCCGGCGGTGGGTTCCACTTCCCCCATAATAATCTTCAGTTGGGTGGATTTTCCGGCCCCATTGACTCCCACCAACCCGATGCGATCGCCAGTTTTTACTTCCCAAGTGACATCTTTTAACACTTCTCCCGTCGGGTAAATCTTACTAATTCTCTCTAGTCGTAGCATCGCTGATTTTTCTCCAGTCCTAGGCAATTGAGGCAGTCCGCCTTTATTGTAACATTTAGTTAAGCTTTATCTAGTCTTGGTCAAGTTTTCTCGATTGAGCCACCTGACAGTATTTTTGATCTGAAAGAGATAATAATGTTTAATCCCTACCCCATAAAAAAAGAAACAGCTAGTTTCATCACCAAAGATGGAATTAGTTTAGCTGCCGATATTTATCGTCCCGATAGTAGGGAATCTTTGCCCATTTTACTAATGCGACAACCCTACGGAAAAGCGATCGCTTCTACGGTGGTTTATGCCCATCCTAGCTGGTATGCACGTCAGGGTTATATTGTAGTAATTCAGGATGTCCGCGGACGGGGAAACTCGACGGGAAATTTTAATTTATTTGCCCATGAAATTAGCGACGGATTAGAAACTATTGAATGGGTTTTAACTATTCCTAATAATACGGGTGTGGTGGGAATGTATGGTTTTTCCTATCAGGGAATGACCCAATTATATGCGGCTGCTAATGGTCATAGCGCTTTAAAAACTATTTGTCCGGCGATGATTGCTCATGATTTATATCGAGATTGGGCCTATGAAAATGAAGCATTTAATTTACAATATAATCTCGCTTGGGCAATACAATTAGCTGCGGAAACAGCTAGATTAAAAGGGGAAGAAACTGCCTATCAAAAACTCTGGGCAGCTTCCCGAAATTTACCTCTTTTTGATCCTATTGCGGTCTCTCCCCAAATTTTACAAGATTTGGCCGCCGATTCTTTTTATCACGATTGGATTACTCGTTATCTTCCCGATGACTATTGGCAAAATTTATCACCGCAAAACCTGTTAAAAAATATCGATTTACCGATGTTACATATCGGGGGTTGGTTCGATCCTCATCTCCGGGGAACTTTGAGTTTATACCAAGAAATGCAAAGTCGTTCTATTTATCCCCAACGGCTAATTATTGGTCCTTGGACTCATCTACCCTGGGGGAGAAAAGTAGGAGAGATAGATTATGGTCAACAGGCAATTAGTCCTGTGGATAAAATGCAGCTGCAATGGTTTGATTATTTCTTAAAAGGTCAGGAAACGGAGTTATTTGAAAATCCTCCCCTGTATCTATTTCAAATGGGGTCTAATCAATGGCAATATCTGGAAAAGTTTCCCAGAGAAAATCAGCAAATTTATTATCTTGCTAGTCAAGGTTTAGCCAATCTGCGCGAGGATGAGGGGAAATTAAGCGCGATTTTGTTAGAACCTGCGATCGAGGATACCATCGTTCACGATCCTTGGCGACCGGTCCCATCTTTAGGAGGTCATAGCGCCCTACCGGGGGGAATATTCGACCGCACCATGCTAGACTGTCGCAGTGATGTGATTACCTACACTTCTCTCCCCCTAGAGAAGGATTTAACGATTTTGGGTAGTCCCCGTCTGGATTGTTATTGTCAAGCAGATGCGGTTAGTTTCGATATCTGCGCGGTGGTTTCTCAAGTTACCCCCGATGGTCGAGTTTTTAATATCACTCAGGGTTATAAACGGGTAAATAATCCCGAATCGCCCCTAAATATTGCCCTACAGGCCACTTTTATCACTATTCCTCAAGGTCATAGCTTGCGTTTAAGTCTGAGTGCCTCTTGCTTTCCCGCACATCCCGTCAACGCGGGAACCGGCAGCTATCCCCACGCAAGTCGAGCGATCGATTTTTCTGTTATCACAATTAAGGTTTTTTGTCAAGGAAATTTTCCTGCAAAATTGCTATTACCTTTAGTCGGGGAAAGCTAAACCGCTGCGGGGATCACGAATGTATAAACCTAACACCAAGGAGGAGATAACCGTATCCCAGACGGGAGTGAATTTGTCCGCATCATCGACCCAATAATCCATAGTAATTAAACATTGAACTCCGGAACCAATACCCACGGCAATGCGCGAATAAGCGGGTCGATTTTCTTGGGGGTCGATAAATTGAATTTGCACCCAAACAATGCGGACAGTTTGGCGTTTTTCTTGGATAACTTCGCCGATTTCATGAGGATTGCGGCCATCTTCACGAGCTAATTTTTTGACCATTCCTTTTAGGGGTAATTCTTTCCAATCTCCGGGGGGAAGTAAATTATAGGAAACCTCTAAACGACAATCATCATCGGGGGGTTTTCTATCCAAAAAACGAAAGGAATTATCATCGGGTTCAAAATGCCAATCTTGAGGAACTTCAAAGCGCACTGCACCGCGACCAGCTACAAAAATACTGTTACCCGGACTAGATTTCCAGTTATGATCTGGATTTAAGTCAAGGGTTTCTTTAATCCATTGCAGATTGTGTTTTTTCGATTTAGCCATAGGGATAATCCTGCGGTAAGAATCGGACTATAGCTATCATTATACAGGCTTTTTCCTGAGAATTAACCAAAGCTTCTGTCTTCACCATTAGGATAACTGCTGTATAACTTTTAGAAATTCCACAGCACAGGATTATCATCCAGGAAATCAGTTACCTGTTTACCAATATTATCAATTAATTTTAGGTCTTCTGGGGTTAAATTAATTGTCATTGCTTGAGCGTTATTAACTGCTTGAGCGGCATTTCTTACCCCAGCAATTGCATTAGTTTGAGGTTGCTTGATTAACCAAGCAAGAGATAATTGAGCTAGGGAACAATTATAGCGGTTAGCAATCGGTTCTAATTGATTTAAAGCCGCTTGTACCCTCTGAAAGTTTTCGCCATGAAAGAGTTTATTTTTAATTCTATGATCCTCGGATGCCAACTGATAACCGTTTCTAAATTTTCCTGTTAATAAACCTTGGGCAAGGGGAGAATAGGCCAGAATAGAAATATTATTTTCTATACAATAGGGCATAATTTCCTTTTCTACCGAGCGCCAAAAGAGAGAATAGGGAGGTTGAATACTCTCAATTCTGCCGTATTGACTGGCTTCTTCCAGTTGAGAGCGGGAGAAATTGGAAACCCCTATAGCGCGAATTTTTCCCTGTGCTTTCAGATAATTAAGAGCGGCCATAGTTTCAGAAATAGGCACTATTTCCGTGTTCCATGAGCCACTAGGCCAATGAATTTGGTAAATATCTATATAATCAGTTTGGAGGTTTTTTAAAGAGCGATCACAAGCTGCGATAACTTCCTCATATTTAAGGTGATTAGCAAAAACTTTGGTGGCATAAATTACCTGTTCTCGCACATCGGCTAAAGCTTGAGCGACAATCAATTCTGAGTGACCTTCCCCGTAGATTTCGGCTGTATCTACAGTGGTAATTCCTGCCTCAAAAGCGGCACGAATGGCTTTAATACTTTCCTCATCTTCAATACCTGCCCACATCTTTTTTCCTGCTTGCCAAGTACCCACGAGAAGGGGAGTAATTTCTATATTAGTCTGACCGAGATAGCGTTTTTGCATAACAGTTTTTTTGATGGGTTAAGTCTGCTTAGGGTTTTAGTCGGGTTTAGGGCTGAAAATCCCAGTGGAAGAGGACTAAGGTGACAAGGATAAAAACTTTTACCAGTAGGGGTGTAAAGAACAAACTTAATAAGCCACAAAAAAGACCTAATAAGCAGGTACTGAGGCTAATTATTTCGCCGTGAACATTGTAGCTAATCGACAGGGAGATTAGGGCTAGAGTAAGGAGAAAAATCATAGTTTTCTTTCCTGAGTCTCTTGAGCAGAAAAGCCGTGACTGCTCACGACTTTTCGCCGTTTCTATATCTATTATTAGCTCGATTACTTAGCTAATGACATCCGGGTAAAGTAAACTTTTTTAACGGAAAAGATTTAAAAATCCGTTGAAGAGTCCTGTCAGACCAGTAAAGGGACTTAAAACCGTGCCGAGGGTGTCGGTGGCAGAGGCCAGATTGCTACGATGAACCACAACCACATCATTATTGCGGAGAATCGGGTTAGTTTTCTCGTTGATACCCTGGGAAAAATCGATGTTAATTGAGGTTTTGGTGACGGTCCCGTTAGGATTGAGACGAATTAAATCCACTGTGGACTGATTGGCCCGACGCTTATCAAAGTCTCCTGCGGTTAAAATTGCCTGATTGAGGGGGGTATTGGGAGGAACTTCAATTGTCCCCGGTTTTTTCACCTCCCCGACCACTTTCACGTTAATGGTTTTAGGGGCAAAACTAGCCGATGCTAGGGTTTCCGATTCCTTGGCCGAGATTTCAGTTGCGGTGGGGATAATCACCGTATCTCCTTCTTGAAGAAAGATATCGCCGGTCATATCACCTTTTTCGAGCAAACTCCAGAGATCTACGGGGATTTTCTGCTGGGAACCGTCACGAGTATAACGCAGCACTTGCACCTGTCGGATATCGGCGAGAGGTTTGATGCCTCCCGCTTGTTGGATAGCTTGGGTTAGTCGGGCCGGTTTCCTGGTGCCGCCGCGATCTTGGTCATTATTATTGTTATTGTTATTATTGGGACTGGGGACAATACGATGGGACCCCGGACGATAAACTTCTCCCACCACAGTAACATTAATTTCTCGATCGCTATCTAGTCCAAAATTGGCATCGGCTAATTGATTGACTTCCCCGACGCTAAGGGTCGTTTTGGTGGGAATAACAATGCTATCGCCATCTCTAAGGCTAATATCTTGGGTTGTATCGCCTTTTTGGATTAATTGCCAGAGATTCGCTTGAATTAGCTGTTCTTGTCCCTTGAGGTTGCGTCGGATTTGAACTTGACCAATATCGGCCACCGTAGTCACTCCCCCTGCTTGCCGGATTATTTCGGTCAATAGGGGCGTTTTTTGGCTTTGTTCGGGGTTAATTGTATAAGTACCCGGACGATTGACTTCCCCCGCGATGGCGATTTGCAGGGGCCGGGGAGTGAGAACGCTAACAGTAACCACGGGACGTTTGAGATAGGTGGTGTAACGTTTAGCCAGGGTTTGGCCGGCTTCAGTGACGGTCATTCCTTCCACTTTGACGCTACCAATGAGAGGTAAAGTTAGGGTTCCATCGGCTAAAACGAGGAAATCGCCGCTTAAATCCGCCACTTGGTAGATGGTGACGCGCACTTTATCCCCTTCTCCTAGGGTGTAATCTTTGCTTTCTGCGGGGATAGGGGCAATCGCTTCTTTAGGGGGTGCAGTGCTACTAGAGGGCGTGGCTTGGACTGGGCGAGCCTCTAAGGAAGTTAGGGGGGCAATAGTGCCGATAATTAATAGATAACGTAGGGATTTACTGATTAAATGCTGTAATTGGCTGCTATTTAACATGATCAATAGGATTAATTTTATCGTTGACATTGGCGATCAGTGTAGCACAAATAGTCGATCGCCTATGGAAAACCCCTGTAATATCGCATCTATCGAGAGTTACCGCTAACTGTAAGATAGTTTTAATGATTGCCTGTATGTAAAGGGGTATATTAATTTTATGACAGCTACTAGCACAATTCCCGATTTTTGTCAAGGGATAAAATATTTTGGGGGTTCCTTACCCGAATTTGATAAATATGCAGGAAAAGCCGCTATTGCTGAGGGAAAAACCGCTATTAGTGCCGCTAATGACCCGAATGCTATCTATCAAACCCTCCTAGCCGCCGATGCTTTGCGTTACCTCACCCTACAAATCACCGCTACCAAAGAATCGGGACACCCCGGCGGTTTTGCCAGCGCTGCCGACGTGATTGCCTCTTTGATGATGTTAGGCCAGAAAAATATTTTCACTGAAGTGGGCCATCATGCCCCCGGTTTTTATAGTAACGTCTTTCTTGATCGCTCTCTCGAAGCCATGGGCATCAGCAACGTCACCCAATTGGGAGAACGTTTTCGGGAAAAACACGGACTTTTAGGGCATCTTTCTGGACAAATCCCCGGACTTCTTGGGCCGGCCGGTCCTTTGGGCCAAGGCCAACATTTCGCCATGGCGGCGGCCAAATTACACCCTAATACCCTTTTCCCTGTGACTATCGGGGATGGTGGTTTAGGAGAACCCTACATTATGAGTAGTTTTGGTCATTTTCACACTGCTTATCCAGAAATTACCAATTTTCTGCCAATTTTAGTTTGGAATGGCTATTCCCAAGAACACCATAGCATGGTGTCCCTGAAAACTAACGCCGAAATGGAAGCCTATTGGCGCGGTAATGGTTTCGAGGAAGTGATTCTCATTAATGCCAAAGACTTCGATGATGCTAATCAAAAAGGGGAATATGTAGATAGCACCAAATTCTCTTTTAACCAGCGTCTGGAGTTCATGAAAGCGGTGTTAATGGCCACGGATAAAGCCGCCCAATTAGCCCTGGGTGGTAAACTAACGGTGATCATTATTAAACAACTTAAAGGGGCGGGAGTTCACAAACGGGGAGCAGCTTCTCATAATCTTTATCCAGGCGATTCTTTAGAAAAAGATTATATCGTTACTGCCTTACAAGAACGCGCTTTACCCCCTGAAGCTTGGTCAATTGTTCGTACTAATTTCGAGCGCTCTGGAGGCGGTCCGGCAGCAGAAACAGTGGTGACGGAAAAAGTCTTCCCGCTGCCGGATTTAGGAACCTTACCGATGACGGAATATACTGTGGGTGGCGATAAAAAAGTGGCCACCACTGCTATGGGGGAATTAGTGGTAGCTGTGGGTAAAGCTGACCCCAATTTTGTCGTCACTAATGCTGATGGTAATGCCGCTTCGGGAATTAATAATATTAACGTCGGTTTAAAGATTATTCACCCCACCACCGATGATGCCTATTTCCAAGCACCTAACGGTCAAGTTTATGAGCCTTTAAGCGAGGATGCCTGTGCCGGGTTAGCCGTCGGTTTATCTCTCTTGGGAGCGCGAACTTTATGGTGTTCCTACGAGTCTTTTGCTATCAATGGTTTACCGATTTGGCAGACTGTAACCCAAGCGATGGCCGAGTTACGTCGTCCCACCCCTTCTACTATTACTTTATTCACCGCCGGAGCCTTGGAGCAAGGGCGTAATGGTTGGACACACCAACGCCCAGAGATTGAAAATTATTTCGCCGCTATGATGCGAAATGGTAATATTTTCCCTCTCTTTCCCTGCGATGCTAACAGTATTCAAGTCTGTTATCAATGGGCGTTAGGAACCAGCAATAAAGGCATTACAATCACCGCTAGTAAATCGCCTTTACCGGTGCGAACCACCTTTGAGCAAACTCGTCAAGCTTTGGAAAAAGGCGGCGTAATTCTCCAGGAATCGGAAGGCAGTAAAAAAGTCGTTTTTGCCGTCATTGGTGATATGACTTTATTACCCGTCTTTGAGTCTGCACAACAGTTAGAAGCAGCGGGAATCGGTGTAAAAATCGTCTCGGTAATTAATCCCCGTCGTCTCTACCGTCCTAGCGATGTGATGAGTGAAACTAGCTCGGCAGCTGATAATAATTTCCTTGATGATGCTGGTTTTGACAGTCTCTTTGCTGGTGATGCTTTAATCGGAGTAACCGGTGGTACAAGCGCCATGTTAGAACCGATTATGTTACGCAGTAATACCCGTCGGGATGTCTTCGCTTGGAAACGGGGAGAAACCACCGCCAGTGCCGGGGAAATTATGGCCTATAATGGCTTAACTGCCAATGCTTTAACTGCGCGTGCTACCCAGTTATTAGGCTAAGTTCCCAGTTAGTTTTTTTGATTATTCCCTACTTTCTTTGATTGGAAAGTAGGGATTTTTTTCTGGTCACTTTTGCCAACGGGTTAAACTTTTAATAATTTTCCATAGGCGAGGATATTGGAGGGATAGATAGCGCTTAATATGGGATTTTAAACTAACTAAATCCTGAGATTCTTTCAGTTCTCTATCTTGATAAAAACGAATTAAATCATCCCGTCTTTTCAGTAAAATTTTAATTTGTTGGTAATCTTCCGAGCTTAAAACTTGATGGGGTTGAATATTTTCTGGCAGCGGGCGCGGGATGTAAAAAGTTGTATGAGATGGTGATAATTCCTCGGCTGGACGTTCTTTAGTATAGAGATAGATAGAAAGAGATTTACGCGATAAATGCCGTTGATTTTCTGGTAAGTTAATCTGAGAAAATCCATGCCATGAATGTTCATTGGTTTCAAAAATAAGACAACGATTAAAGATAGGGACAAAAGATTTAATCTTATTTTCTTCTGGTTGACGTGGATTGGAATGTAACTCTAGATTACCTCCCCAATCTGCTTGCCATTGGGGATTTAAATAGATTAATAAATTCAAGCGGCGATGATACCAATGACGCTCATCGAGGTTAAAATCAATGTGAGGGTCTAATTCTTGACCGTGTAAATTTTCGTGGGTTCCACCCCCATAAAAACTAGGGTCTGGAATTAAATTATCAATACCAGTTAATTGGGAAATTAACTCTAAAAACTCTTGAGCTTGAATGTAGCGGCCAAACTGTTGATACACACCCCCCAAACCGATTAAATCCTCATTAACCGCCTTGCCGCCAACTTTTCCTAACTCACTAATGGCTTTTTGCGGATTAAAACTGGGAAAATTTTCCAGCAAAATTTGCGCTTGCTCCCTCACTAAAAAATTATCGATGACCAAATGCTTAAACGGTTGCGCTGTCTCAAAATCTTGACGATAGACAGAGGATTTCTCATAAACAAGGGGGTTGATAAACATTAGACAGCTTTTTTGTTGGTATGATAAATTGTAGCAATCAAACTGGCAAAATAAAGATTAACTCTCCTATTGACCTCATCGCCTATGGACTGGTGGCACAAACTCAAAGATAATCCTCTCGCTCGTTGGGGAGCAGTTTTACTGTTAATCTTCTATTTAAGCGTAATGGCGGCGGATTTTGTCGCTCCCTACTCTCCCTATTCCTCTCAACCCGGTCAGTCTCTTCTACCCCCCACCCAAATCTTTTGGCGCTCGCAGTCGGGAAGTAACAAGGGTGAGTGGATTGGCCCCCACGTCTATCCCACCACTCAAAGTGCTATTAATATAGAAACTGGTGAGCGGAAGCTAATGAGAGATTTTAACAAACCCTTGCCGCTGCGTCTCTTTGTTCAGGGTGAAACCTATAATTTTGGTCAAATTCGCCTACCTTTGCCGCCAAAATGGGAGGAAGTAACTTTATTCCCCGGTATCCCTTTTGATCTCCATCTGTTCGGGGTGATCGGCGATGGTAGAATCAATATATTGGGAACTGACGAATCGGGACGCGATAGTTTTAGTCGCTTGATTTTCGGAGGCAGAATTAGTTTATTTATCGGTTTGGTGGGGATTTTAATTTCTTTCCCTATCGGTTTATTTGTCGGTGGCGTTTCTGGCTATTTTGGCGGTTGGTTAGATGCGATTTTAATGCGTTTTGTGGAAGTTTTAATGACTATCCCCGGCATATATTTACTCGTGGCCCTAGCGGCCGTTTTACCCGCAGGATTAACCAGTACCCAGCGCTTTTTATTAATCGTCCTGATTACTTCTTTTATCAGTTGGTCGGGATTAGCGCGGGTAATTCGCGGTCAAGTTTTATCCCTGAAAGAACAGGAATTTATTCAGGCCGCTAAAGCTATGGGAGCAAAACCTCTTTATATTATTCTGCGTCATGTGCTGCCCCAAACTGCCAGTTATATCATTATTTCTGCTACGTTAGCCGTGCCGGGGTTTATCGTCGCCGAATCGGTTTTAAGTTTAATTGGTTTGGGAATTCAACAACCGGATCCTAGTTGGGGAAATATGCTTTCTTTGGCTACAAATGCCTCAATTATTGTTCTACAACCCTGGTTAATTTGGCCACCTGCTTTGTTAATTATTCTCACCGTTTTAGCTTTTAATTTACTCGGTGATGGTTTACGCGATTCTCTAGATCCTCGCAATTTAGAGAGATAATTTAGTTATTTTAACAGTCAGGAGGCGGTCGTCAGGAGGCAGCTTTTATTTATTATCCCCACTTTCCCACTTCCCATTATGAATAAAATCAGTAAAACCTTTAATAATTTAGCCGATAGTTTGGTGATTTATAGTCAAAGATACGGGAAAATAAGCTGGTTAATATTTTTAATTATCTTTGCTTGTATCATGACGATAACCTTTAATTTTCCCGCACAATCCAGCAATCAAACCCAAGAAAAAACTGAAATTCGCGGAGTTTGGTTAACTAATATCGATAGTGAGGTATTATTTAAACCGGAAATCCTAAAAGATGCCCTTGATAGGTTGGCCGATTTAAACTTTAACACCATTTATCCCACGGTCTGGAATTGGGGTTATACACTCTATCCTTCTAGGGTAGCAGAAAAAGTCACAGGACGAGCGATAGATCCCCATGAATCTTTAAAAAATCGCGACTTTTTAGAGGAAATAATTAGCCAAGGTCATCGGAAAAAATTAAGAATTATTCCCTGGTTTGAATTTGGTTTTATGGCTCCTGCGGATTCAGAATTAGCCAAACGACATCCCGATTGGTTAACCCAAAGACAGGATAAAAGTGTGATTTGGTGGGAAGGAAAAGTGCATCAACGGGTGTGGTTAAATCCCTTAAATCCGCAAGTACAAAACTTTATTACCGATTTAGTCAGCGAGATTATTACTAACTACGATATAGAAGGAATTCAGTTTGATGACCATTTTGGTTATCCCGCCGATTTTGGCTATGATGAAACCACGATTAAACTCTATCAAAGGGAACATTCGGGACAATTACCCCCGCAAGATTACCAAGATAAAGCATGGATTCAATGGCGGGCCGATAAAATTACTGACTATATGAATAGTTTAGCCCAGACGATTAAAAAGCAGCAACCTAGAGCGATTATTTCCCTATCTCCTAATCCCTACACTTTCTCCCTAGAATCCTATCTTTTAGATTGGCAAAAATGGCAAGAAAAAAACTTGATTGATGAGTTAGTAGTGCAAGTGTATCGAACTGATATGAACGCCTTTGACTGGGAATTATCCCAACCAGAATTACAGCAAGCTAGGCAATCTATCCCCGTAGCTATTGGGATTTTATCTGGTTTAAAAGGTCGCCCGATTCCGATGGTTAATATTACTCAACAAGTGGAAAAATCGAGACAACAAAATTTTGGTGTTTCTTTCTTTTTCTACGAAACTTTATGGAATATCAGCAATGAATCTCCTTCCTATCGACGCAGGATTTTTCGGGAAATACTCCAGTCTGCTAATCCTCGCTAAAATTGCTGACTTTAAGCGAAATTATTGCCCTAACCTGGCTATAGTTTCTTAAGTTTATCTTTAAATTAATAAAAAGCAGCAGGGAGAAACTAGAATCGCTAGAATAAAAGAAGACTCTCCCTTATCACTTTATTCATGCTGATCAGACATAACCGAAGCTCGATCGCTAAACCTGTTTTACTTTTTCTCGGCTGCCTTGTGATCGGGCAGTTAGGGGTGTTAGTGGTAGCCAATAGCCTCTGGTTTACCGAGATGGGTTATTTAAACACTTTCTTGAAACAATTATCTTGGCAACTAGGATTAGGTTGGGGAAGTGCGATTCTTTCTCTACTTTTTATTTTTACTAATTTACGTTTAGCCCAGCGTTTTCGTTGGCAAAAACCTAAAGAAGATAGTTATCCTCTTAGTCCTCAATCTCCTAGTATTAATTTATTCGGCCTTCTGATTATTGCAACGGGAATTGGAGCTTGGATCGGGTCAATGTTATTGTATTACAGTAAACTAGCCCTCAGTCTCTGGACACCAGATTTTAATCTCCCTAACCTCAGTTCTTCCCTCAATTCTCCTCTGCAAATAGTCTGGATTAGGCAAGTATTAACCGATATTTCCAGTAATCTTTGGCAAGGGGTAATCATCGCTCTTTTAGTCCTGGGATTATTAATTAAAACCGAGTATTTTTTGCGGATAATATCTATAGTATTCACTGTAATGCTATCTTTTATTATTGCTGGGCAGTGGGCGAATTTTTTAAAATATTTTTATGGTGTTCCTTTCAATATTAACGATCCTCAATACGGGAATGATTTAGGTTTTTATATCTTTCAATTACCCCTGTGGCAGTTACTAGAATTATGGCTCAGTGGTGTGGGAATATATACTCTTTTTGCTGTTAGTTTAACCTATCTTTTTTCGGGTGATAGTCTTTCTCTGGGAAAATTTCCGGGGTTTTCTCGTCCGCAACTGCGTCATTTATACGCCCTGTGGAGTGGGTTAATGGGGCTGCTAGTATTACACCATATTATTCAGCGTTACCTGCTACTTTACTCTCCCGAAGGAGTAGTTTATGGTGCGGGTTATATCGATGCTCATGTTGGTCAATTTATTGAAATTATTCTGGGAATTATTGCAGGAATAACCTGTATATGGTTAGGAGAAAAAGCATTATTTGGTAAAAAATACCGTCGCAAATTACACAAAACCGCCAAGAAAAAGTTGGTATTTTTCCCCTACTTAGTTCCTGTATTTCTCTATTTAATTGTTTGGATAAGTGGCACAATTATTAGTGGAGGATTACAAAGAATAATCGTACAACCGAATGAATTAGTGAGAGAAAGACCCTATATCGAAAGAAGTATTCAATCCACAAGAGCGGCTTTTTCCTTAGATAGAATTGATGCCCAAGTTTTCGATCCACAGGCCGAATTAAATGCCGAAGTTTTAGAGAGAAATCATCTAACTATCGATAATATTCGTCTTTGGGACACCAAACCACTGCTAGAAACTAACCGACAATTACAGCAAATTCGCTTATATTATAAATTCCCCGATGCTGATATCGATCGCTATCGGGTGCGAGTGGGAGTGCCTGAAAAAATCGAGGAACGTCAAATATCTGAAAAACAACAGACCATTATTGCCGCTAGGGAATTAGATTATAGTGCGGTTCCCACTTCTGCTAATACTTGGGTGAATAAACATCTCGTTTATACCCACGGTTATGGGTTCACTCTTTCCCCGGTTAATTTAGTGGCTGCCGGGGGTTTACCCTACTATTTTGTCAAAGATATCGGCACAAATAAAGACGAAGGGGCCCTACAAACCTCTAGCGAATTAATTGATTATAGTATTCCCATTGGTAAACCCCGCATTTACTACGGGGAATTAACTAATAATTATGTGATGACTCCCACCACCGCAGAAGAATTGGATTTTCCCAGCGGGGATGGAAATGTCTATAATACCTACGATGGTAAGGGAGGAATCCTAGTTGGGACCGGTTGGAGACGTTGGCTATTTGCCCTTTATCTGCGGGATTGGCAAATGTTATTTAGCCAAGATTTTACTCCCGAAACTCGCCTGTTAATGCGTCGTGATATCCAAAATCGTGTGCAAACTATCGCCCCTTTTTTAAGTTATGATCGCAACCCCTATTTAGTAGCGGCAGATGTGGGCGATAGTAGTAGTAAATTACATTGGATTATTGATGCTTATACTATTAGCGATCGTTATCCCTATTCCGACCCGGGGAAAGATAAATTTAACTATATTCGCAATTCGGTTAAAGTGGTAGTGGATGCCTATCATGGAACGGTGAATTTTTATGTTGCCGATCAAAATGATCCAATTATTCAGACGTGGAGTAAAATCTTTCCTCATCTCTTTAAATCTTTAGCAGAAATGCCGAAAACTCTCCGCAGTCATATCCGTTACCCCGAAGATTTATTTAGTACCCAAGCGGAAAGATTATTAACCTATCACATGACCGATCCACAAGTATTTTATAATCGGGAGGATCAATGGGAAATTCCCCTAGAAATTTACGGCACGGAACCCCAGGCTGTATCACCCTATTATTTAATCATGAAACTGCCCGATTCCGACAAAGAAGAATTTATTCTCCTCCATCCCTATACTCCCTCTAGTCGGCAAAATTTAATCGCTTGGTTGGCAGCGCGTTCAGACGATAGAGAGTATGGTAAGTTATTACTCTATCAATTTCCTAAACAAAGGTTAGTGTACGGACCGAATCAAATTGAGGCTTTAATTAACCAAGATCCAGATATTTCTCAACAGATTTCCCTTTGGAATCGAGACGGTTCTAAAGTTTTGCAAGGACACCTATTAATTATTCCCATTGAACAATCGCTGCTTTATGTAGAACCTTTGTATCTAGTGGCAGACCAAAATAGTGTCCCGACAATCGCTAGAGTAACAGTTGCTTATCAAAATAAAATTGTCATGGAACCAACCTTGAAGGAAGCTTTAGAAAAGCTATTTCAAGGTGATCAGAGCTAAGTAGCTGGTTATAATTAAATTAAAAATGGATTTTAGGTTCGATCCCCCCTGCCTCCCTTGATAAGGTAGGGTTGATTCATGAATCAACCCTACCCTTGATAAGGGGGGTGTCTGATAATTTTTAAAGCCTACCTACTTAAATTGCCGCTAATTTGTGGCCAATTAGCAAGAAAGCTGATGCTGGTTCCAGAACAATCCTCAATATCCCCAAATTCGCCCAGAAAATTGCCTGCTCTGGTTAATCAGCCAATTTGAAAATCCACTATCATCAAAGGATTGAGTTATGCTTTTAATTAGAAAAGTGGGCAATTAATTCTGTGCGAGATGAATTAATTATTAAAGGGGTAAACTCCTCCACTGGTAATAATAAAATGCGATCGATAATTACGGATAAATCTGGGTCTAAACTACCAAAACGAGCTTTCAATAAATTTTCTATCACCAGACGTTCTCCCTGTTGAAGACCCTGTTGAAGACCCTGTTGAAGACCCTGTTGAAGACCCTGTTGAAGACCCTGTTGAAGACCCTGTTGAAGACCCTGTTGAAGACCCTGTTGAAGACCCTGTTGAAGACCCTGTTGAAGACCCT
>NZ_JBLZRT010000207.1:0-8266 GCF_048564745.1 Microcystis sp. | reverse complement strand
TAATTCTTGGGCTGCCCATTTCTCCATTTTTTTGCTTACCTCCACCTTAATTCCTTCTTTCAAAACTATACCTATCAATCGTTTCCCCTTTTTTTAAGTTTCTTCTCTTTTTGTTAAGAAAGATCCGACTAATGGATAGCTTATCAAGGGGGGCAGGGGGGATCGAACCTAAAATCCATTTTTAATTTAATTATAACCAGCTACTTATTATCCAATTACTGATGACTGATGACCGATGACTGATCACTGATTACTGGTCACTGATTACTGATTACTGATTACTGATTGTGGTTATTAATTTTTACTTTAGGTATGCCGTCGAGTATTCTCGCTAGACTGGAAAATAATGCACCTCGGCTAGACAAAATCCTATGGTAAAGCTGCTCGAAAATCCTCTCCGAGTGGGATTGCGACAAGAAAGAACCCCAGAACCCCTAATCTTAGTCATTTTTGGGGCATCGGGAGACTTAACCCAAAGAAAACTGGTTCCTGCTCTCTATCAACTGAAACGGGAAAGACGACTACCGGCCGAATTAACCATCGTCGGTACAGCGCGCCGAGAGTGGAGTCATGATTATTTTCGCCAACAGATGCGCCAAGGCATCGAAGAATTTTCCGACGGGATTGGCAGTGAGGAATATTGGCAAGACTTCGCCCAAGGGTTGTACTATTTCCCCGGCAACATGGACGATCCAGAAAGTTACGCCAAAATGAAAGTCTTTCTGGAAGAATTAGACGGAATCCGGGGAACCCGCGGCAATCGAGTCTTTTATCTAGCGGTTTCTCCTAATTTCTTTCCCCCCGGTCTTAAAAACCTCGGGGCAGCCGGAATGCTGAAAGACCCAATTAAACACCGCTTAGTGATCGAAAAACCCTTTGGCAAAGACCTCAGTTCTGCCCAAGTTCTCAATCGAGTCGTACAAGAGGTTTGTCAGGAGAACCAAGTTTATCGCATTGACCACTATTTAGGCAAGGAAACCGTCCAAAACTTGCTGGTGTTCCGATTTGCTAACGCTATCTTTGAACCCCTCTGGAATCGTCAATTTATCGATCACGTCCAGATTACCGTGGCCGAAACCGTGGGAGTGGAGGAGCGGGCCGGATATTACGAAAAATCGGGAGCTTTGCGCGATATGGTGCAAAATCACCTGATGCAGTTATTCTGCTTGACGGCGATGGAAGCACCCAACGCTATTAACGCTGATAGTGTCCGTGGCGAAAAAGTCAAAGTCCTGCAAGCGACTCACCTGGCCGATATTAATAACCTAGAAAAATCCGCCATCCGCGGCCAGTATAAAGCCGGTTGGATGAAAGGAAAACCCATTCCGGGCTATCGGGAAGAACCGGGGGTTAATCCCGAATCGACCACCCCCACCTACGTGGCCATGAAATTAATGGTAGATAACTGGCGTTGGCAGGGGGTTCCCTTCTATCTGCGTACCGGTAAACGTCTGCCCAAAAAAGTTTCCGAGATTGCCATTCAATTCCGTCATGTGCCGTTATTAATCTTCCAATCGGCAGCCCAACAAACTAATGCAAATGTACTGAGTATGCGAATCCAGCCTAACGAAGGTATTGCCCTCCGTTTTGAGGCGAAAATGCCGGGGTCAGAATTACGCACGCGCACGGTAGAAATGGACTTTAGCTATGGTTCCTCCTTCGGTGTCACCAGCGCCGATGCCTATAATCGCCTACTTTTAGACGCTATGCTGGGAGATCAAACCCTATTTACCCGTTCTGACGAGGTAGAAGAAGCATGGCGCATCGTTACTCCCGCTCTCGCCGCTTGGGACGCTCCCGCCGATCCCGCCTCCGTACCCCAATACGAAGCGGGTACCTGGGAACCCACAGAAGCGGAATTTCTCCTTAACCGCGATGGCCGTCGTTGGCGACGACTCTAAAACAGTGAACAGTAATCAGTAATCAGTAAACAGTAAACTAAAAACTCACATCTGATAACTGATAACTGATAACTGATAACTGATAACTGATAACTGATAACTGATAACTGACATGACCACCCAAAGCCCCCCCATTGTCTCCCTGCAAGCACCGAAAGATGTTTCCATCGATGTGATCGAGCAGGAACTGCGCGATATCTGGCAATCCTATAATAATAATGAGGATGGTATGGCCGCCACCCGGGCCACCACCTTTAGCTTTATTGTCTATGAACCCGATGCGGTACAGGAATTGTTAACCCTTCTCGGTTATTACACCGGCCCGATTGATGGTATTGCCGGTCCCCGGACCCACGCCGCCATCAAAGTCGCCCAGAAGGACCTAGAACTAGAAGTAACTGGGCTTTCTAGCGATGAATTTGTCGCCCGCCTAAGGGCGGCCTGGGCAGCGGAAAAAAACGCCGAGGATGGGGCTAATCATCGTCAATACGCCGCCGATTTAGATGCGATTGGAGTGGCAGATGCGATCGCTGCCTCCAATCCCTGTCGCATTATTACCCTCTGTCCCACCGCCGAGGCCGATGAAGGGGTAAAAGCCTCTGTTTCTGCCTATTGTCCCGTTAACAAACGTAGTCAGAACACTTTAGTTTGCTGTGAATACGTTACTTTAAGCGGTACAGCGGAAGCCTTGGAACGAATTGGCGGCATTATTTCCGAGTTAACTATTCCCAGTTTGCCCAAATTTCTCTGGTGGAAAGCCAGTCCCGATGCGGAATATGGACTATTTAAGCGTCTGGCCAGTCAATGTGATACGATTATCGTCGATTCCAGCACTTTTCGGGAACCGGAAACGGAACTGCTGCAAGTGGGGGATTTATTAGCCACAGATGTGCCATTAGCTGACCTGAACTGGAGTCGTCTCGCTCCTTGGCAAGAACTAACCGCCGAGGCTTTTGATCCACCGGAGCGCCGGGATGCTATTCTGGAAGTCGATCGCATCACTATTGATTACGAAAAGGGCAATCCTTGTCAAGCTTTTATGTTCCTCGGTTGGATGGCCAGCCGGTTACAATGGCGACCGGTGGGATATAGTCACCGGTCGGGAGATTACGCTATTCATCGGATTAGCTTCCTCGGTCAGGACCAGCGTTTAATTGAGGCAGAATTAGCCGGTGTTCCCGTGGCCGATTGGGGTGAAGTACAAGGAGATCTGATTAGTATTAAACTCACTTCTACTAATCTTCAGGCCGATTGTTGCACGGTAATTTGTTCGGGAACTACCGGCTGTATGCGGATGGAAGCTTCGGGAGGGGCCCAATCTTGCCGCGTTGAACAAGTGTCCCATCTGGAAGACCAAAAAACAGAAACTCTGCTAGGTAAACAGTTACAGCGTTGGGGCCAGGACGTGCTTTATCAAGAAAGCATGAAAGTCACTAGCTCTATCCTCAAATTATCCCAACCAGATTAACAAATTAGCAACAATAATCCCACCCACTTTGGAGAGACCTTGTTAACAAGGTCTCTCGATATTTATACAGCAGTCAGCACCTGATTAAAACCGATAATTGTAAGTAGGTAGGCGTTAAAAATTATCAGACACCCCCCTTATCAAGGGGGGATCAAGGGGGGATTAAAGGCAAAATCCATTTTTAATTTAATTATAACCAGCTACTTACCTTTTCAGAAAACAGGTTATTATAAAGACAGAGCTTTGCTTTCAAGGGGGCAATATGGTCGCAACCACTGAGAAACGCTACACAGTCGCAGAATACTTTCAACTAGAGGAAACTGCCACCGACAGACACGAGTATCGAGATGGAGAAATTATTATTATGACTGGGGGAACTCCTAACCATAATCGCATTGCCTTGAATTTCTGTAGAAAATTTCCCTTAACTATCCAGAATCAAGCCTATGATATATTTATCAACGATCTACGCTTGGCCATACCCGCCTATAATATGTACACCTATCCCGATATTATGATCGTTAAGGGAGAACCAATTCTTGAAAGAGGACGCACCGATACGATTACCAATCCACAGGTTATTATCGAGGTTTTATCAAAATCTACTCAAGACTATAATCGGGGTGATAAGTTTAAATTTTATCGCTCTCTTGATAGTTTTGAAGAATATATTTTAATTGATCAATATGGTTATTATATCGAACAGTTTCATAAAAGAGGCGATCATTGGGAATTTCGGGATTATCACAGCCAAGAAGCGATTTTAACTTTGTTTTCTCTAGATTTTCAAATATCCCTGACAGATTTATATCAGCGAGTGGATTTTACCGCGATTGAAGTATCCTAATGACTCAACTAAGCTGTTCGTAATTTAAATTGCTTGTTGAGACGAGGCAAGAGGCAAGAGGCAAAAGGCAACAGTAAAGGGATTGAGGGAGATTCGGCTAATAAGAATAAGCGGTTTAAATACGTCTTAGCTTATTTAGGGTTTGTCGCAAAGGTCTTGGTATGATTAACTCCCAATCCAACTTGAAAAACCCACTCCCTAATTCATAATTCATAATTCATAAAAAAAAGGTGGGGCAACACCCACCTTTTTTAAACCTTAGATATTAGAGATAATTAGGGTTTGCTGAATAATGGTAAAACCCTTTTAAAATAAAGCTTTTGACCTGTTAAAGTCCGATGTTAGTGCAAGAAAATAGGATTGGGACGTTCAAAAACCTTGCATTATCCTTCTTGTAGTACATCGCTTGGTACAAAAAACAAGGGCAACAAAGCCTAAAACGACCGACTCCTGACGACCGGCTACTGACTCCTACCCCCAGGAAAAACTTTTTCAGCAGACCCTAATTAGGCCTCATCGAGAGCGGCAATACCGGGTAAAACCTTCCCTTCGAGTAATTCCAAACTAGCGCCACCACCGGTGGAAATATGGCTCATTTTTTCCGCCACTCCCACTTTTTCCACCGCCGCTACCGAGTCACCACCACCGATAATGGTAGTTGTACCCGTAGCGGTTAAATCGGCTAAAGTGTGAGCGATCGCATCTGTACCCGCCGCAAATTTATCGAACTCGAACACCCCCATCGGGCCATTCCAGAGGACAGATTTACAGTTAGATAAAGCTTTTTGGAAAACTTTAACTGATTCAGGTCCGATATCCAATCCCATCCAACCATCGGGAATATTTTCGACCTTGACGATTTGGGACTCGGCATCTTTATCGAATTGATCCGCTAACACCACATCGGTAGGAAGGAGGAATTCCACTCCTTTTTCTTTAGCTTTCGCTTCCAGGGATTTGGCTAATTCCAGTTTGTCCTCTTCCACCAAAGACTTACCAACACTTAAACCGCGGGCCTTGTAGAAAGTAAAGATCATACCGCCACCGATGAGCAGTTTATCGCACTTTTCTAATAGAGTTTCGATCACGCCAATTTTACTAGAAACCTTAGAACCGCCGATAATCGCCGCTAGGGGACGTTGGGGAGTTTCAATAGCTGCTTGTAGGTAGTTTAACTCTTTTTCAATCAAATAACCCGCCACCGAGGGGCTGAGATAGTGGGTAACGCCTTCCGTGGAAGCGTGGGCGCGGTGGGCGGTACCAAAAGCATCATTAACGTATAAATCGGCATTAGCGGCTAATTTTTTGGCAAAATCGGGATCATTTGCCTCCTCTTCACCGTGGAAACGCAGATTTTCTAAAAGGGCCACTTGACCGTTAGACATTTGGCTAATCGCTGCCGTGACTCCCTCACCAATAGAATCGGGACACATGACTACTTCTTGGCCCAGTAATTCCGAGAGACGTTTAGCCACAGGAGTCAGACGCAAATTTTCTTTAACTTGACCGTCGGGACGACCCATGTGGCTGCATAAAATAACCTTAGCCCCTTTTTTAATTAAATCCTCAATAGTTGGTAGTGCCGCCCGAATGCGGGTATCATCGCTGATTGCCCCGGTGGCTTTGTCCATGGGAACGTTAAAATCGACCCGGACTAAGACCCGTTTGCCCGCTAAATCGGCTTCTGTCAAATTCGCTACTGTTTTTTTTGGCACAGCCCATAACCTCCTAGATTGCTTACCGTACAATAAAGATTAAATCAGGGTATCGCTACTTGCGGCAATTACTTTGACAAAGATTATTTCAGATTTGGGGATCAGTTTTGCAGTTCCAAGACCGATTTGCCCAGAAAAATTTGATTGGAGAGACTTGTTAATTATGTTTGAGACGATTTTATTTCCCATCGACCACAGCCGCGAAAGTCGTGACGCTACCAGTAGTGTGATCGAATTAGTCAAAATCTTTGACAGTCGTTTGGTCCTGTTGTCGGTGGTGGAAACGACACCCACCGGAGAAATTGCCGCCGACGATAAGATGAGTTCGATCGAAGCGGTGGATAGATTGTTACAATCGGCCCAAGCGATTTTCGCTCAAGCTGGCATCAAGGCGGAAATGATTGAAAGGGAGGGAATGCCTTCTTTTGTCATCTGTGATGTGGCCGATGAAATTAATGCTCACCTGATCGTTATGGGTTGTCGCGGTTTAGGATTAACCGGCGAAGGTGTGTCCGAAAGCGTCACCACCAAAGTTATTAACCTTGCCCCCTGCCCAGTGTTGATTATCCCTTAATCAGTAATCAGTGAGCAGTGATCAGTTATCAGTGAGCAGTTATCAGTGAGCAGTTAAGTAGCTGGTTATAATTAAATTAAAAATGGATTTTAGGTTCGATCCCCCCTGCCCCCCTTGATAAGGGGGGTGCCGATAGGCGGGGGGATCCCCCCTTAATCCCCCCTTAATAAGCTGTCCTTTAGTCACATCTTTCTTAACATTTCAAACCTTTGTAGCACAAGGCTTTCAAGACTCGGTTAACAATCTGTAATATTCCTTGTTGACACCCTTACTGACAAGGAAAAAACTGAAATCCAGTCAGGATAAGGGTTGGAGTGCTTACTGAAAAAATTGTTAAGAAAGATCCCTATAAGGGATAGCTTAATAAGGGGGGCATCTGACAACTTTTAACGCCTACCTACTTATCAGTGAGCAGTTATCATACTAAATCCAGTTATTAAAGACTGATTATCTATTCCTCCTTTTGCCTCTTGCCTCTTGCCCATCCTGATATGTAGCCTATACTCAACGGATTTAGTATCAGATGTGAGTTTTCAGTTCACTGATTACTGTTTACTGCTCACTGAAACAAAGCTCCCCATCTCCCCCATCTCCCCATCTCCCCATCTCCCCCACTCCCCCGTCTCCTGAGAGAAATGTAACGAATTGTGAGAGTTTCAGCCGTCAACCCTTGAAAACTCGATCGATGGGGTTGCTTGAAGTAATTCTTAGGCCTAAAGTGTAATCTTAAAGTTTTATGATCAATTTTCCTGTTGATCGGAAAAAGGAGAACTCAAACACAATGGCTGAAACTGGATACAAACAGGTGGTGACACCCTACAATGATGATCCGTTCATTGGTCATCTAGCTACCCCCATTTCCGCTTCTGGTTTTACCAAAGCTTTTATTGGTAACTTACCTGCCTATCGTCCCGGTCTAGCTCCGATTCTGCGCGGTCTAGAAGTGGGTATGGCCCACGGTTATTTCCTCGGTGGTCCCTGGGTCGTCCTGGGACCCTTGAGAGACTCGGAATATGCTAATCTCGGCGGCTTAATCCCCGCTTTGGCCATGGTTCTCTTGGCTACGGGTTGTTTAGCTAGTTATGGTCTTGTCTCCTTCCAAGGTAAGGCCGCTAGTGGTGATCCTCTGCAATCCTCCGAGGGTTGGAGTCAATTCGCCGCTGGTTTCTTTATTGGTGGTATGGGTGGCGCTTTTGTGGCCTATTTCCTCCTAGAAAATCTTGGTGTCGTTGATGGCATCATGCGCGGGGTTTTTAATCAATAATTAACCCTTTTTCTACCTGATTATCATTTCCTTATTTTTTTACTAGGAGCATTTGACATGACTGGTGACTACGCAGCTTCTTATCTGCCTTGGATTTTAATCCCGATCGTCTGTTGGTTAATGCCAGCCGTGGTTATGGGGTTGTTATTTATCTATATCGAAAGTGAATCCTAATTTAGCCTAGGATTCCTACAATTAAGGGCTTGAAAATTAGCTATGTGATAGTTAGTTTTCAAGCCCTATTTTCTGAAGAAAAAAGAAAAATATTGACCAGATGAAAATGGGTAAAACCCCACACCCTACACCCTGCCCCCGGCTGCATCCCACATTTGCAGAAATACCGACAATCAGCAATTATCAGTAGATCTCTTGCAAAAGTAATCAAGATATATCCTTTTGTCGGTAACGAAGTTCGTAATTGTAGATACCAGCAATCAAATTCAATCTCAGACCAAATCGCCGTCTGCGATTTCTGTATCTTGATGAAAGTATCCGAA
>NZ_JBLZRT010000206.1:0-8756 GCF_048564745.1 Microcystis sp. | reverse complement strand
AGTGACGGCGGTTTTATCGGTACTTCTATTTTAGATTTTGCGCGGGTACATCTCAAATTAACTTTACCGGATGAGGGAGAATTAGACGTAAAAATTCGTTATTGTTGGCAAAACTGGTTAGCGGGAAATGTCCTAATTATTTTTGATGATGTGCGGGATTATCAGCAAATTAGGGATTATTTACCACCGCAAGAAGACAAACGCTTTCAGGTTTTAATTACCACTCGCAAGGAATATTTATCAGCGACAATTGCGACTTTTCGGGTAGAAGTATTAAAAGAAAAAGATGCACTTGATTTATTGCGTTCCTACCTTAAAGACAACAGAATTGACACACAAATCGAGGCAGCTAAATTATTATGTCAGGATTTAGGTTATTTACCCTTGGCGTTAGAATTGGTGGCAAGGTTGCTGGTACGACGACAGGATTGGAAAATCAGCAAAATACGGCAGAAATTAGCCGAAAAAGGCTTAGATGAGCCAATTTTAGACAAAAATCCCAAGTTTCATGGGGAAATGACTGCGGAAAGAGGGTTAAAAGCTGCCTTTAATCTCAGTTGGGAGGAGTTGCATAGCGAACCAGAAGCGCAAATTTTGGCACTTTACCTCAGTTTATTCGCTCTTGCGCCCTTTCCCAAGGAGATGATTCTGGATTTATTTCCCGATGAGGATGGGGATACAGTGGAGGAATGGTTAACCGATAGTTTAGTTCACCTGAGTTTAGTTCAGGATAATCGTGATGGTTGGTATGAAATTCATCCCCTGTTGCGTCGCTATTTTCGGGATAAGTTAGAAGCATCACCCCACGCAGAACCAGCAAAACGCCGTTATTGTGGGATTATGGCCAAAAAATCGGCAGAAATGCCACAGAATCCCACTATAGAAATCGTTGAAGAATTTAAACCTTTCCTTCTCCATCTACAAGCATCTGTCGGGGAATATCCCCAATATATCGCTGATGAGGATTTAGGTTGGTCCTATACGGGTTTAGCTCGGTATTATAACGGACAAGGATTGTATGCTATTGCTGAACCTTACTATAAAGATTGTTTAACCGCAACTCGAACCCACTTAGGAGACAATCATCCCGATGTGGCAGCTTCCCTCAACAATTTAGCATACTTGTACGATTGCCAAGGCAGGTACACAGAAGCGGAACCTCTCTATCTAGAAGCATTAGATTTGACAAAACGACTCTTAGGAGACAATCATCCCGATGTGGCAAGTTCCCTCAACAATTTAGCAGGATTGTACTATTCCCAAGGCAGATACCCAGAAGCGGAACCTCTCTATCTAGAAGCATTAGATTTGAGAAAACGACTCTTAGGAGACAATCATCCCGATGTAGCAACTTCCCTCAACAATTTAGCATACTTGTACGAATCCCAAGGCAGGTACACAGAAGCGGAACCTCTCTATCTAGAAGCGATTAATATTTTCAGGGAAAGATTAGGGGAAAATCATCCCCATACCCAAACCGTTTATCGGAATTATCTGGAGATGTTATCCCAATTACCCGAAGCAGAATTAAGACAACGGTTTCCTGATGAGGTGGTGGAGATGTTGAAACCAAAACCCCCTCATCCCTGAAAACAGTCTTAACTGTGATTTATGGGATTATGGGATAGACTATAATTGATCATTGATAAAGACTTGCCAAATACAACACAATCATAGCATTCACTCAATCATTCAAATCACAGCTTAGACTTATTATAGGAATCTTCCAGACTCTGTGCGATAAGCTTAACCTGCATAGAATCCATCTTTGTGTCCTTTGTGCCTTTGTGGTTCCTTCCATTCCCTCGCCAGTAGGACTGTATCTTAGAATACATTTTACCCACCAAATCCAAGAGAGCCTTGAATGAACCAATCATAGTTAAGAGCGTTGGAAAATAGGGTTCGTAGGCGCACGGATTTTCCATTATGAATATAGTACCCTGTCAAGTCGCCTTTGTCAAGAGAAAATTTAACAACATCCAGACAAACGTTATTGTAGGGGTAATTCATGAATTACCCCTACACCTATTACCTAGTCCAGTAGTCCACCACCACCATTGACAGTGATTGGAATGATTGAATGATGGACTATAATTGAATTAATCACTGATTACTGATCACTGATAATAACCCTTGACCGCCAAAACGGACAACATCGGTACAAAATAACCCCGTTTCCTCCTGCACAGTTTCTATAGCTTTAACTGCCGCCTGCGGACTAAGATGAAAAGTATTTAAACTAATCCCCTTTACCTTCACCTCCCCAAAACTTCCCCCAGCGCTGGCAGTCATTTCGCAGAGTTTAATCACTTCCGTTAGGGGAGGGATGGGAATATCGGGTAAATCTTTGATATGAATTTGTCCGGCACGATGGACGAGAATTAACCCCGTCGGTTGACTGCCACGCATTAAAGGCAAGGTAGCGGTTGATCCGGGGTGTAAAAGGGAACCTTGACCCTCAATAAACAAAATATCGTTATTTTCCGCCGATTCTAACACCAAAGCCTCGATCGCACCAGCAGCATAATCGACGCGCACTGCATCCAAGGGTACACCTTTTCCCGCGATCATAATTCCCCCCTGTCCAGTGGCTAAAAATTGCGATTTTAGCCCTTTTTCTTGAGCTGCCCGATGTAATTCGATGCTAGTGGACATTTTGCCCACACTCATATCCGTCCCTACCGTTAAAATACGCTGACAGGTTAAATTTTTCGCCCGCGCTTGCCCAATTTTTAAGCCTTGGGGTTCCAGACGGATATCCCAAATCCATTGATCCGGTTTAAGCTGAGGAAAAAGGGGTTTTAGGGGTGTATGGAGACCATTAACGAGAGATAAACCCGCATTTACCGCCTCTTTGATTTCTTCTAGCCAATCGGGGGGTAAAATGCCTCCTGAGGGTGCGATGCCAATTAACAGGGTATCGGGATGATAGGTTAGAGCTTCCCTAACAGTAGCAACAATCGGCAAGGGGCGATCGATTCCGGCCACTTCTTTTAAGGAGCTGCCGGCGCTTTCTGCGTCAATAATCGCCACTACCTGCGCTTTCGCGTAACGCAGATAACTTAATCCGGTTTTGCCGCGAGTTCCTTTAATTCCTTCGTGGAGAAGAATCGCTACTTTCTTATCAGGAGTCAAATAATTAGTCATCTTTTAAGCTGTTCGTAATTTAAATTGCTTGTTGAGACGAGGCAACAGGCAAAAGGCAACAGTAAAGGGATTGGGGGAGATTCGGCTAATCCAAGAATAAGCGGTTTAAATACGTCTTAGCTTATCCGTAAACTAACACCCAAACCGGGTGAATTATTTGGTTGTAAACGTCCCCTTTCCAAGCTTAAACCCGTAAAGGGATCATCGCGTAAATTTAAATGACTATCTAGGTCAAGATAGTTGACAAGCGGGCCAAGGTGTGCTAGGGCAGTATTGGCTAAACTGCTATCAGAGTAACATCCGAACATAATTTGCAGTCGGCAAGCTTGGGCAATATGAATCATTCTCTGCACTTCCGCTAATCCACCAGCTTTCATTAGTTTAATATTAATGCCGTGGACTCGATCGGCCAGTTTCGGGATATCTTGACTAGAAAAACAGCTTTCATCGACGAAGATAGGTAGGGGCGATTTTTGGTATAAATCAATTAAATCTCGTTCTTGTCCCACGGATAGGGGTTGTTCCACATAAATAACGCCTTTTTCCTCTAACCATTGGCACATTTTCACCGCATCGCTAAATTGCCAACCACCATTAGCATCGACAGTTAGGGGCAAATGGGGGACAATTTCTTTAATAGCCACAATTATGGCTCGATCGGCTTCTATACCGTCTGGTGATCCTAATTTGACTTTTAATAAGCTAAAATCGCCGATTTCTAGCCAATCTAACACCCTCTTCCCCACATTTTCTGGAGAATTTAAACCGATAGTAACAGAAACCGGCGGAATTAAAGAGCGATCGAGTCCAAAAATTTGCCAAAGAGGTAAATTAGCTTTTTTGCCTAACCAGTCGTGCAGTGCCGTATCAATAGCGGCACGAGTAGCCGAAGATATCTGATTTTGCCATAAAATTTTCTCAATTTCTTGGCGTTGACAGGGATGAAAAGATTGTAAAAGAGGAGCGATCGAGTTTAATTCTTGCAGGATTTTATCGGGTTTTTTCTCCTCGCTGGTAATATTAAAAGGGGATGCCTCTCCCCACCCTTCGATATTTTCCTCGCTAATTTGCAGCCATATATTAGTATTTTCGCTGGTAGTGCCGCGACTAATCGTTAAAGGTACTCGTTTATGAATAGTAAAAGTTTGCCAGTTTAGCAGCATAATTCACCTGGGGATGATCGGGGAATAGGAACAGAAAAATTATCTACACTTACCCAAATCCTTACTTCTGTCCACTCTCACCGCAATCATACAACTTCTGGCGGTGTTTTTCGTCAAAGACAAAATATGATAGGCTAACCGAAGGGATAGGCAAGACGGCTGCGGGTTAGGAAATGGGATGAAAGAGGAGTGAGTTAACCAAAATCAATGATTAAGAAAAAGATTTCTTACTGGGTAAATGGAGGTATTGCCCTCATTGATCGCTATCTGATCAGCCAACTACTACCCCCATTTTTATTTAGTGTTGGTTTATTTGCCTCTTTGGGAGTAGCGATCGGCAATCTTTCCGATTTAGCTAATCAGGTAGTTGATGCTAATCTACCCCTTGTATCGGCCCTAGAAATTCTCCTGTTAAAAGTGCCAGAATTTGTCACCTATTCCCTGCCGGTTTCTCTTTTACTGGCCACTTTAATCACCTACGGTCGTTTAAGTAGTGATAGTGAAACCGTTGCCCTACAAAGCTGTGGAGTCACTCTTTACCGTCTTTTTGTACCCACTTTTTGCCTAAGTTTAATAGTTACAGTTGTGACATTTTTATTAAACGAATATGTGGTTCCTAATGCTAATTATCGAGCCACAGAAATTTTAGTGCAGAAAATTAATAAAGAGGCAAGTTTTTGGAAAAATAAAGATTTTTATTATCCAGATTATGAAATAAAAACCCTAGAAAATGGTACGATTAATCGCAATTTAAGAAGTTTATTTTATGCCGAACAATTTGACGGCGAAAAAATGAAAACTGTCACCGTTATCCGTTGGCTAAAAGAAGAATTAAATCAAATTATTATCGCCGATTCGGCCCGTTGGAATGCCGTCGATAACGTCTGGGACTTTTTTAACGGCATTATCTATGAATTAACCCCCCCTAACGCCTCCTATAGCCAAGTTATCCCCTTTAAAGCCGAAAAAATCGCTTTATCTCGCTCCGCTTTCGATTTTGCTCGTCAAAGCCGCGATCCCTACGAGATGAACATACCACAGGCGATCGAATATGTGCAACTGCTCAAACTCAGTGGCGATGAGAAAAGAGTCAGGTTTTTTCAAGTGCGAATCCAGCAAAAAATCGCCTTTCCCTTTGTCTGTATCGTCTTTGCTACCATAGGTTGTGCCTTGGGTTCTCTACCGCAAAGAATCAGTCGGGGAACCAGTTTCGGTCTCAGTGTCGCCATTGTTTTCCTCTATTATCTTTTAAACTTCCTTGTCGGCAGCTTGGGACTAACCGCCACCCTCTCCCCCTTCCTAGCTGCCTGGCTGCCTAACTTTTTCGGTTTTGGGTTGGGTCTCTGGTTATTATGGCGACTTAACGGTTAGACTTTTTTGAAAATTTTCGTCAAGATAGGAGACGTAGAGTTATAGCAGGCCTCTTAGTCTATGTTTCCCTTTTTCTTTAACACTTGTGGCAGCAATTCCTGTGGCAGCACTTCCCGCCAAGAATACCAAGAGCGTAAGTTAACATTCCTCAAATGGATGCGCGACGACCTCGAAACCCGTCTAGCGGGATTAAATGCCGCTATCGAAACTATCGAGCGTCAAATCGGTCGGGAAGGTCAATAAACCCTGAAAATAGGCGAGTTTTCCCCTCGCCTTCTCCCCACAATTGGCTAAAAGAGATAATAGGAGTCTATCGTTATTGTAATCGGCACTCGGCCTGCATGGGTTACGCTACCGCTAACCCATCCTACAAATAATTGCTCCTCCCTACTTATTGGCACTCAATAGCATAATTCTTTGAGCGACTTTTTCAGCAAACCCTATATACAAAGTCAGCATTCATGAGGGGAAGCCTGGGGCGAAGTAATTCGCCCGTTTAAAAGCCCCGTCCCATGGCTAAAAGCGAGAGACTTCTGCTGACACTAAATTCAACCAGTAATTACTCCCGCCATTGTCCTGAATTGCAGGGGGTGTTTTCCCCTTGTTATCGTCAGGGTCAAAAAGAGGCCTCAGCCATAGCCATCAAAACCCAACCGCCGGTCAAACCTTCTCAATCGGAAGAGGAGGAGGAGCGAGGAAACAATAGTCCCTATTGCCTATTTAGACAATCGCTCCCTGTTTAAACCGTTGCCGCCGATGAATCAAGCACCACCTGTTCATTGGTGGGTAACTCCAGACAATAACCCGCACCGTAAACGGTTTTAATATAGCGAGGATGACGGGGATCGGGTTCTAGTTTTGTTCTCAGATGGCGAATATGGACGCGAATAGTCTCGATATCATCATCGGGATCGTATCCCCAGACTTCCTTGAGAATATCACTGGGGGAAACGGTTTGACCGTGACGCTGGAGAAGACAGTGGAGTAACTCGAATTCTAGATGGGTTAACTTGACCACACCTTCAAACCAGACCGCCTCAAAACGTTCGGGAACCAGGGTTAAAGGTCCAAAACTGAGTATTTCTGAGTGTTTAGCGGCTTGGGGAATGCGATCGGTGCGTCTGAGGAGAGCGCGTACCCTAGCTAACATTTCCTCCACCTCGAAAGGTTTGGTCAGGTAATCATCAGCACCCGCATTAAAACCTTCCACTTTATCTTGGGTTTGTCCTAAAGCTGTGAGCATCAAAATCGGGATGTCGGACGTGCGTTCATCTCGTCGCAAACGCTGACAGACGGTAAAACCATCGACTTTGGGCAGCATTAAATCCAGCATGATTAAATCGGGTTGTAACTGGACGGCCAAGGCCTGGCCTTTAATCCCGTCCTCTGCGGGATTAACGTCATAACCCGCCATCTCCAAGTTGATGGAGACTAATTCCGCGATTGCAGGATCATCATCGATTACAAGTATTCGGGGCATTACCAGAGTGTTATGACTAAGGGTTTGGGTAGGGGGTTGCTAAATGTGTTCTCGCTGACATCGCAACTAGGGCTTTGTCTCTCAAGGGCCTGAGTTTAGCACAACATAAAGAATCCTGTACTGATTATAAGCATGATTGCTAAATTCGGTTTTAATTTGTGAAATTTTGCTGATATAAGTCTCCTGAATGTTAAGAATTAATAAGAAGTGTGAATAATGTTGATCGATAATCGATATTAGTGCTATTTTCTAGCTTTATCTCTCTCCAAAATCAACTAGGGAGCAGTTTTTCACTAATCTTTACAATTGCGCCATCTCGATCAATACCGGTTTTAACCGGCGGTCAAGTCCTGCTAGAGCTACATTTCTCCCCTAAGCTCCCCCAGCGGCACTGTAAAAATTCTTAATAAAATTACCGATCGATTCAGTTTAATCTACCAAAATAGACGGTTTTAGTAAGCATCTGTAACGAACCCGATCCATTCTACTCATCCCAACAGGTGATCATAATATGAGCGTTAATTTATCAACTCAACTGCGGGAAGGCACGAAAAAATCCCATACCATGGCAGAAAACGTCGGTTTTGTCAAGTGTTTTCTCAAGGGTGTGGTGGAAAAAACTTCCTATCGCAAACTGGTGGCTAACCTCTACTTCGTCTATTCGGCCATGGAGGAGGAGATGGAAAAACTTCCTAGTCATCCCGTCGTTTCTAAAATCTGTTTTCCCGAACTCAATCGCAAAAATGCGCTGGAACAGGATTTATATTTTTATTACGGTCCAAATTGGCGCAACGAGATCGCTTTATCTCCCGTAGGTCAGGCCTACGTTAACCGGATTCGGGAAATCGCCACAACAGAACCCGAATTATTAGTCGCTCATTCCTATACCCGTTATCTCGGCGATCTGTCCGGGGGGCAAATCTTGAAAAAAATCGCCGAAAAAGCGATGAATCTGGAAACTGGTGGCACAGCTTTCTATGATTTTAAAGATATTACCGACGAAAAAGCCTATAAAAACCACTATCGTCAAACCCTCGACGAGTTACCAGTGGATCAAGCCATGGCTGATCGCATTGTCGCCGAAGCTAACGCCGCTTTTGGCATGAACATGAAAATGTTCCAAGAGTTGGAAGGTAATCTGATCAAAGCGATCGGAATTATGCTCTTTAATACTCTCACCCGTCGTCGCAGCACCGGCAGCACCGAAACTGGATTGGCCACCGCCGAATAGTAGTCAAGAAAACCAAAAAAAACGGAAATTCTAGAATTGGGGTAATAGTTAGCCATGATTATTATCTGAATTTCAGAGTTGTCCGTTATATTTTTGCTTTTTATTCGGTCGTCAGGAGATAGGAGATTATTTTTATTGATTCTCCCTTCTCCCCACACCCCACTTCCCCACTTCCCCACTTCCCCACACCCCACACCCTTGTCTTCTGATGATCGCGAAAAAACTTCATCAAGAGGGGAACAACTTCCAGTAAGATGAAAAATGGTCAGTGAAAAAGCTAACCGAAATTTATTGTCGGAAATGGTAACACCGCCCCATTTCCCCAGACCCTAGAGGCTAGAGTCCGGTAAACCAGCGGATAAAA
>NZ_JBLZRT010000205.1:0-23015 GCF_048564745.1 Microcystis sp. | reverse complement strand
AAAATTCCCCAAGCTCCCTCTCTGTCCAGCAATGCTCTAAAGTTGATAAATATCAATCTAACAAAAACTCAAAGCCCTATTGTACAAGCTTTACAAGCATGAGTTGTTGATAGTTTTGCATGACAGGTTCGGTAGAGCCTTATTAAATTGGTGCGTTATGATTATAATACTTAGAGGTCATCTGGAGTTAATCCTGTTAATTTAGCAATTCTTGCTAACATTTTCGGTCCAATTTCATCGCCATCATGGAAAGCAAAAACGACATCATTCCAGCCAGACCTTTCTAAAATTTTATGAGAGCCTGTCTGTCGTTTAATTTTCCAACCTATGCTTTTTAATGCTTTTAAAACTTGTTTGGCTTTCGTTGCTGACCATTGACTCATAGAGCAACAAATGATAAATTTAGGTGATTTTCTGGAAGTTCTCCCTGTTCAAGTTGATCGGCTAAGACACGCAAGGCAAGTGCTTGAACTTTAGCAATAGCTTCCTGTTGACTATTGCCATAGACTAAAACTCCCGGAAGTTCGACGATTTCAGCAATATATCGTCCATCTTCTTCTTGTTCTATTTCAATCTTATAATTCATTTGAGAATTACCTATGGGATGACCTGCTGTCTTGATTATATTAGATTTTATAGCCGCTCTTGTCGGTTGGATTGACCCAAGGAAACCCAACACACATTAGATAGGGTTTGCCGAAAAAGCTTTTCGTGGGGTTAGGAGTCAGTCCCAACGAAAAAATTTTCACCACCACAGATGAAAGAGGTTTCTTTCCCTACACCCCACACCCTACACCCTACACCCTCTTTCCAGTCAGTCCCAACGAAAAAATTTTCACCACCACAGATGAAAGAGGTTTCTTTCCCTACACCCCACACCCTACACCCTCTTTCCAGTCAGTCCCAACGAAAAAATTTTCACCACCACAGATGAAAGAGGTTTCTTTCCCTACACCCCACACCCGTTCGGACCTCGGCCATCTATATATATAGGGTTTGCCGAAAAAGCGTTTCGTGGGGTTAGGAGTCAGTATTCAGATGCGGGTTTTCAGTTCACTGTTCACAGCAAAATACTCCCCACTTCCCCACTTCCCCAATCCCCTATACCTTTTAAACAGGATTTAGTATTAGCCTGTATCAGCATTTCTGATTCTATAGTTAAGTTTGGCTAATAACAGCTTATTTTTAGTTGCTTGTCAATCCCCTATTATAATTTTTAATCTCTGACCTTTAGCCCGATTTGACATTGATCTTAAAAATCTGGTTTTTTGTAGCAAAGATAACAGTTTTATTAACCATTATCTGCTGCTATAGAGGGAAATCGGGGAGGGCTGATAATCCTTGAAAGCCTTGTCAATACTAGCATTATTACCTCTCGAAATTTCACTAATTCCCCAAGTTTTCCTAACCTTGCCCCCCTCTAGGAGACAAAAAATTAAAAAACTTTTATCTTAACTTGGTTTTTAGCGCCAGTCAACCCTTTATTTAAATTTTTGATTCTCTTGCCCGATAACGATATAAATTCTTGTAATGACCAACCAATTTTCCGTGATAGGGTTGAACAGAACGCAACCAAGTTAGCTTTGCAAGCAAAAAGGAATGTTAGCAAATTCCTTCAGCTTTGCATTGGGAACTTGCTAACGCACAATAAGAAAGTCTATGAATAAACAACTGATCAACAAACTACAAGCTGTAACTGCCCTTACCGTAGTGGGGACTACAGCCTCGATAATTTGTTCCCAGACAGCAGGACACAGCAACAGCCTGACGGATATTAGCGTAGGTCGTCAAACTGTTATCGAGTCAACTACTCAAACCGTTCTGTCCGCTTTTTCTAATAGTCGAACATCCGATTCAGATATTAAAGTATCACGTTCGGTTCAAGATAATGCTAACGAAATTCTAAAAACTTTGGAGTCCCTAGTGGACAAAGAAAATACCGTCCCTGCAAGCGTTACACCCCGGACCCAAGAGGCCATTCCTTCCACGGGACAACCCCAATCACAACCCAATCAAGTCAAGCCGGCCCCGGCCAGCAATCCTGCCTCGGTGACACCAGCAGAGAAGCCGAAAACAAGCCCAGCGGTAAAAACCAGCAGTCGCCCCCGTAAAAAGGGAATGGCCTCCTGGTATGGTCCCGGTTTCCATGGTCGTCGCACCGCTAGTGGTGAGACTTTTAACTCTGGTGGTTTAACTGCCGCTCATCGCTATCTACCTTTCGGCACTAGGGTTAGGGTAACTAATCTGCGTAATGGGCGCTCGGTGGTGGTGCGAATTAACGATCGCGGTCCGTTTAGCGGTGGTCGCGTCATCGACCTTTCCAGAGGTGCGGCAGCGATTATCGGTGTCTTCCAATCGGGAGTTGCCCCGGTGGTCTTGGAAGTTTTAGGCAGATAATCAGTGATCAGTTATCAGTAAACAGTAAGCAGTGAAAAGACAGCACTGTTAATGCTACTCAATACCCCTCACTCAATAATGCGTCTTGGAAAATTCAGTACAAATGATCGGGATTCCTCCTTATCCCTGACTTGAAAGAGGGTGTAGGGTGTGGGGTGTGGGGTGTAGGGAAGGAAACCTCTTTCATCTGTGGGGGTGAAAATTTTTTCATCGGGACTGACTAAAAACTCACATCTGATCAGTGATAACTGGTAACTGATAACTGGTAACTGATAACTGATAACTGATAACTGATAACTGATAACTGCTATAGTGATCCTATTGGGATTTGACGGGGTTTATGTTAGAAATTAACGATTTATCGGTTAATTATGGCGGAATAAAGGCATTACAGCAGGTTAGTTTAAGGGTAGAAACGGGGGAAATTGTCACCCTGATTGGAGCGAACGGAGCAGGAAAAACGACGACTCTAAAGACGATATCTCGGATTTTAACAGCAAAGACGGGGCGAATAATCTATCAGGGTCAAGATATTACCCATTTACCGCCCCATGAAATCGTTAAACGGGGAATTGCCCATAGTCCGGAAGGTAGAAGAATCTTAGCTCGTCAAACAGTCTTGACAAATTTGCAGTTAGGTGCTTATACGAGAAGCGATCGCCTAGGAGTAAAAAGCGATATCGAAGAGCAGTGGCAACTTTTTCCCCGACTATCGGAGCGCCGAGAGCAGTTAGCGGGAACCCTAAGCGGTGGGGAACAGCAGATGCTGGCGATCGCCAGAGCTTTAATGAGTCGTCCCAAGTTATTGTTACTAGACGAACCCAGTTTAGGACTAGCGCCGCAGATAGTGCGAGAAATATTCAGTATTATCCGTAAATTAAACGAATCGGGAGTAACTATCCTGTTAGTGGAACAAAACGCCAATTTAGCCCTAGAAACTGCCAATCGCGGCTATGTTTTGGAAGCGGGACGCTTGACTATTGCGGGAGAAGCCGGGGATTTACTCAGGGATGAGCGGGTCAAACAGGCCTATTTGGGTTAATCGATGATGATGCGGCAACTATAGATAAAATCCTATGGTAAAGGTAGGAGAAAAAATATTCACAAAATTTTACAAAGTCGCATAAAATGAACACATAACGAAATAGGTATTTTTTCTTACTGCCATGCTAACGGCTAACTTCCCCTGGCTCACTGCCATCATTTTGCTCCCCTTGCTTGCCTCCTTCCTAATCCCTGTAATCCCCGACAAGGAAGGAAAAACCGTTCGTTGGTTTGCTCTTGGAGTCGGACTAGCAGACTTTATATTAATGTGTTACGTCTTTTTACAAAAATATGATTTAAGCAACCCCAACCTACAATTAGTAGAAAAAATCGATTGGGTTCCCCAAATTGGTTTAAGTTGGGCGGTGTCGGTGGATGGTATCTCGGCACCGTTAGTTTTATTAGCAGGATTGGTGACAACCCTTTCTATCTTGGCCGCGTGGCAAGTGGACCGTAAACCCCGTTTATTCTACTTCCTGATGCTGTTGCTCTACGCCGCTCAGATTGGTGTTTTCGTCGCCCAAGATTTATTATTATTCTTTTTAATGTGGGAAATCGAGTTAATTCCCGTTTATCTACTCGTTTCCATCTGGGGTGGACAAAAACGTCGTTATGCCGCCACTAAATTCTTACTCTACACCGCCGCCGCTTCTATCTTCATCCTCGTTGCCGGTCTAGCCATGGCCCTTTACGGTGGTGGTGCGATGACCTTTGATATGGCGGAATTAGGATTTAAAGATTATCCCCTCGCTTTAGAATTAGTCCTTTACGCCGGTTTATTAATCGCTTTCGGTGTCAAACTCGCTATCTTCCCCCTCCATACTTGGCTCCCCGATGCTCACGGTGAAGCTTCTGCACCTGTATCGATGATTCTCGCTGGTGTTCTCCTTAAAATGGGTGGTTATGGTTTAATCCGTCTTAATATGGGTCTTCTACCCGATGCACACATCTACTTTGCCCCGATTCTAGCGATTCTCGGTGTCGTTAATATTATCTACGGTGCTTTCGCTTCCTTCGGTCAACAAAACATGAAACGCCGTCTCGCTTATTCCTCGGTTTCACACATGGGATTCGTCCTTTTAGGGATTGCTTCCTTTACCGATGTGGGTATTAGCGGTGCTATGTTACAAATGCTCTCCCATGGTTTAATTGCCGCCGTCTTATTCTTCCTTGCTGGTGTCACCTACGACCGCACCCATACCTTAGCTTTAAACGAGATGGGTGGGATTGCCCAAGCGATGCCGAAAGTCTTCGCTCTCTTTACTGCCGGCGCCATGGCTTCCCTAGCTTTACCCGGAATGAGCGGTTTTGCCAGCGAAATTACTGTATTCATCGGTGTCACTAGCAGTGACGTTTATAGCCAAACCTTCCGGGTTGTGACTGTCTTCCTCGCTTCCGTTGGTTTAATCCTCACCCCGATTTATCTACTCTCCATGCTTCGTCAAGTTTTCTACGGAGATGGTTCTTCCTGCGATATTACTAACATTACCCCCAACAAAAGCAACGAACAAGCAGTTTGTTTTGGTACTAGCTGTGTCCTTCCTGACGAATCAGAATATATTGACGCTAAACCCAGAGAAATCTTTATCGCTGTCTCTTTCCTCGCTTTGATTGTCGCTATCGGTTTTTATCCCCAACTGGCTACCCGTATCTACGATGTGAAAACGGTGGCAGTTAACTCGGAAGTGCGTCAAGCTTACACAGAAATCGCCGCTACTCGTCAAAATATCTACGCTGAAACTCAACCCGACGTAAGCGCCAAAGTTGCCAGTATATTCCAATAAATTGGCAAGTCTAAAGTGAATAGGTTATCGGGAGTGGAAATTCTGCTCCTGATTTTTTTTGGCGAGGAGAAAGATGCGAGCATTTATACTAAAATCTAAGGTAGCCGGTTTAATATCGTCTCTGGGATCAAAACAAAAGCTTAGAATAGATAAAATATGTGGACTTTTATTGATTTATTTGCTGGTATAGGAGGATTTAGAATCGCCCTAGAAAATCTCGGTTGTCAATGCGTTTTTTCCTCGGAAATCGATCCTCACTCCCAAAAGGTTTACTTAGCTAACTATGGTCATTTACCCGATAATCAAGACATCAGAAAATTAGAGGTAAAAACTGTCCCCGATCATGATATACTCTGTGGCGGTTTTCCCTGTCAAGCCTTTAGTATCGCCGGCAGAAAACACGGTTTTGAAGATGCACGCGGAACCTTATTTTTTGAAGTTGCCCGGATCCTGCACGAAAAGAAACCGAAAGCTTTTATCTTAGAAAATGTTCAGGGTTTAGTCCACCACGATGGAGGTAAAACTTTAAAAACTATTTTAGATATATTAGAAAAGGATTTGCATTATTTTGTCCCTAGTCCCCAGATTTTAAATGCCAGATATTTTGGGGTTCCTCAAAACCGTCCCCGAATTTTTATCGTCGGTTTTCGAGAAGATTTAAATATTTACCATTTTTCCTATCCTCAACCAACCCATCAAGAAACTTGTCTCAAAGATATCCTAGAAGAAAAGGAAGTCAGCGTTAAATATTATCTCTCTAATCAGTATTTAGAAACTTTGTTTAAACACAAGGCCAGACACCAAAATAAAGGTAATGGGTTCGGTTATGAGATTATTTCTCCCGATGGTATCGCTAATGCTATTGTGGTGGGAGGTATGGGAAAAGAAAGAAATTTAGTTATCGATCAAAGACTGACTAATTTTACTCCCGTTACTCGCATTAAGGGAGAGGTAAATAAATTATTCGTCCGCAGAATGACCCCCAGAGAATGGGCAAGATTACAGGGATTTACCGATAGTTTTCAGATTGTTGTCAGCGATGTCCAAGCTTATAAACAGTTCGGTAATTCTGTGGCCATTCCCGTGGTAAAAGCGGTGGCAAAGGAGGTGATTAAAGCTTTAGATTTATCCAGAGATTCTCAAGAAAATATCAGGGCTAAAGACCTACAGGGGAGACAATTAGAGTTATTGTCAATCTGAGGAACAATAACAATTTTTTCTAGGGGTTTGGGTATATCAAGAATAGTTATTATTGGAACGATACGTTCGCTGTTTAGGCTCAACTCTAACTGGATTAATACTAAATCTGGTTATTAACAACTGATTATTTATTCTCCCTATTGCCTATTGCCTTTTGCCTGTTCTCATACATAGCCCATACTCAACGGATTTAGTATAACAGTGGACTTGTTGCATAATTAATTTTCGAGAGTTCAAAAATGGGAAAAATAGCCATGAGGTAACAATCAAAGAGCAGCAGAGGTGATGGTTTCGCCGGTTGTGCTTGTTAAAGGTATCTTCCTTGTACTACACTTGTAACACCAATAGGTTTAGTATTCGGGAGAAAAAATTATGCGGACAATCACACGCACCACCACTACCGAGATGGAAGTCACCAGCATTCGTCTGGAAAGAGTCCTCAAAGACAAGCTGAAAGAGATTTCCGGCAATCAAGGTTATCAAGCACTCATTCGCGATGTCTTATGGAATTTCGTTCAGCAGAAATCAGGAGATTATCGACCTCAGTTTTGTGCTGGTGATATAAGGGCAGTATTTAACGCTACAGCTAGAAAAAATGAGATTTGCGCTCTCACAGGCAAGTTAATCCCCGCTAATGAAACAATGTTGTTAGGTTTGACTATCTATGGCGATTTAGTCCCGTTGAGTATGGATAGTTATACCAATTTAAAATAAGTTTGACTAGGGTGGGGCAGAATCCGGTATAGTTAGTCCTCACCCAAGGGAAGTGGGAATTATAAATTATAAATTATGAATTATGAATTGAGAGGTGGGGAGTTTTTTGCTGTGAACAGTGAACTGATAACCGATAACTGATAACTGATGACTGAAGCAATTTTACGAGTGGTTTTAATCAATCCGCAAATTCCGCCAAATACGGGTAATATTGCCCGTACCTGCGCCGCAACGAGGACAGAATTGCATTTAGTCGGTCCTTTGGGTTTTGAAATTAGCGATCGCTATCTGAAGCGGGCCGGCTTAGATTATTGGCCCTATGTAAAACTTATGTACCACTTGACAATAGATGATTTCTGTGCATATCAACAAAAGAGCGGCGGACGAGCGATCGGGTTTACCGTGCGCGGCAGCAGCAGTTATGTCCAGTACACCTATCAAAGCGGAGATTGGCTACTTTTTGGCAGTGAAACCGACGGTATTCCGGCAGATTTATTAAATAAGTGCGATGACACGGTTTATATTCCCATGGCAGAACCGGGGGTGAGAAGTTTAAATCTTTCCGTTAGTGTGGCGATCGGATTATTCGAGGCCAGACGACAATTGGGATTTACTCGTTAGCGGGACATTTGGCTATATAAACAGAGCAAATAAACTAAATTGAGCAAAAAATCAGAAAATTGCTTTTATTTAGCTGATTTTTGCCCATATCAGAAAAAATAGTGATCGCAGTCAATCTTGTCCGTAATAACAGCAAGAAATTATGTGGATTATCCTAGAGCAAATTAATTGTTGCTCCTTTGTAATTACATAATTTATTGAAAATAAAAAGGCAAGATGAGGCTCATGAATATCTTCGACCTTTCTCGAAAACATTTTGGCAATCTACAGCTTTTTCATCGGCAAAAATCCACCTCTGGCTTAACTCAAGTCGAGATGTTAGTTACCTTAATTTTATTAGGAATTCTCTTAACCATTGCCCTTTCTGTTTATCAGCGTTTAATGGCTTGGATTCGCTTAAATATCGCCACCTTTGAAATATCACAGCAGTGGAAAAATACCCGTTACCAAGCCATGGGAGAAGGTTCTTATCCCCTATCTTTGTGCATGGCAGCAAGTGAAACCGAACAGATTAAAGTGGCCAAAGTGCAGGGGGACGAATGTGAAAATGTCACCGAATGGACTCCCATCACTCGCGGTGTTAGCATCGATACTAATAATTCTACCCTACGCCGAGTTAGTGGACCTGTGGGTAATCAAGGTACAATTTATCGCGCTAGTTGGGCCGATACAAGGGGGGGGTTAGGAGGTTCTTGGGGACAGTTAGGCAGAATTACTTTAGTTGCTTCGGGTACACCCGACAAACGCTGTTTATTTTTATTCCGTGTTGATGGTAGTTGGGATATTCGTCAAGATGATAGATGTGTGGGTTAAAGCTGATTTAAAACTAGGGAATCAGACGATCGATTTGTTGAGCTAAATCAAAATCTAAGTTACTCAAACCTCCCACGTCATGGGTAGTGAGGGAAAGAGTAACGCGATTGTAATTGATGGTAATATCAGGATGATGACCTAGTAATTCAGCCGGAGTAACTAAGCGATTAACAAAAGTGATCGCTTCGATAAAATTGTTAAATTTAAAAGTTTTTTCAATCCGTTGATCTCGTAACTGCCAACCCGGGATAGTCTGTAATTGTTGAGAGATTTCTCGAGCGGATAAACGAGTAGCGGGTAAAGAGAGGACTAATTGACCAGTTAACCCAATCATGAAAGCGATCGCTATTGCTAAGAATTGCTTCAACATTGAAGACGCTCCCGTAGTTGTGGTGAGCAGAAAAAGTGATCGATCGGGAGAGCATAAGCCCAAAATCTAACATAAAATCCAACATTAAGAAACACATTACACCAAAATATCGAGAGAGCCAGGCTCAAAAATCTAGAATCCTGACTGATAGCCTTTCTGCGGGGAAACTTAAACGGTTTTCAGTCCGTCTGGGATTACACTAGAAAATACTCACTTATTCGATCGAGCCGTTCATGATTATTTCCGTCGTAGCACTGAAGGGAGGGGTCGGGAAAACCACCACATCGATTCATCTGGCCGCCTATTTTCAAGAAAAAGCGCCCACCTTATTGATTGATGCGGATAAAAATCGTTCGGCTCTCCATTGGTCCCGGGAAGATACCCTTCCTTTTATGGTAGCGTCCCAAGCTGGAGCGACGGGACTGGTGAAACAATACACTCATATTATTGTCGATACCCAGGCCCGGCCAGAGCCAGACGAGTTAAAAGATTTAGCTCAGGGCAGCGATTTATTAATCTTACCCACCACTCCCAATCATCTCGATATCGATGTCACCATTAAAGCGGCAGAATTGCTGTCCACGATGACCGATAATTATCGAGTTCTGTTAACCCAAGTGGATTCACGGACAAAAACAGGACGGGAAGCGCGGAAAGCTCTAGAAGAAGCGAAATTACCGCTATTTAAGCGAGAAATTCCCCGTTTAGTTGCTTTTGAACGAGCGGCCGAAAAGGGAGTCATCGTCAAAGATTATCCCGACCCCCGGTCGAATTTCGGTTGGCTTTGTTACCAAGCGGTCGGTAAAGAAATTTTTGCCCTAATGACATAAATTGTTAAAAAAGTTAACATTAATATTTGTGTCATTTTTCCCCGAAAAGATACTTAATCTGCATGGGGACTTTTTGTAATCTTCCGTTAAGTGTTCACTCCTAAATCCGTAAAGTCTGAGACAATCAAAAAAAGTCTGACTGTAGGAGAACCCTCTATGAAATTGGCCTATTGGATGTATGCGGGTCCCGCTCATATTGGCACTTTAAGGATCGCCAGTTCCTTTAAAAATGTTCATGCTATCATGCACGCTCCTCTGGGAGACGATTATTTTAACGTCATGCGCTCGATGTTGGAAAGGGAGCGTAATTTTACCCCCGTCACTGCTAGTATTGTCGATCGTAATGTTTTAGCCCGGGGTTCCCAAGAAAAAGTCGTCGATAATATTGTTCGCAAAGATCGCGAAGAAAGTCCCGATTTAATCGTTTTAACCCCCACCTGTACCTCCAGCATTCTCCAAGAGGACTTACAAAACTTTGTCGAAAGAGCGCGACAGGATGCCGAGGGGGATGTGCTGCTGGCCGATGTTAACCACTATCGCTATAATGAACTACAAGCGGCCGATAAAACCCTCTATCAAATTATCAAATATTATCTCGATAAGGCCCAGAGAAAAGGGGAAATTATCTCGGAGAAAACCCCTAAACCTTCGGTTAATATTATCGGTATTACCACCCTCGGTTTCCATAACCAACATGATCGCACAGAATTAAAGCGGTTAATGGCAGATTTGGACATTGAAGTTAATGAAATTCTCCCTGAAGCTGCTTCGGTGGAAAACTTAAAAAATCTGCCCCGCGCTTGGTTTAATCTGGTTCCCTATCGAGAAGTGGGATTAATGACAGCCAAATATCTCGAAAGTGAATTCGCCATGCCCTACGTTGATATTACCCCCATGGGAGTAGTGGAAACAGCCCGCTGTATTCGCAAAATTCAAGAGGTAATTAATGGCCAAGGTGCGGCAGTAGATTACGAAGATTTTATCAATGAACAAACTCTGCATATCTCCCAAGCTGCTTGGTTTTCTCGTTCCATTGACTGTCAGAATTTAACGGGGAAAAAAGCGGTGGTTTTTGGTGATAATACCCACGCAGCCGCTATGACAAAAATTCTCGCCAGGGAGATGGGAATTCATGTGGTTTTAGCGGGGACTTATTGTAAGTATGATGCGGATTGGTTCCGGGAACAAGTGAGTGAATATTGCGATGAAGTGTTAATTAGTGATGATAATGGGGCGATAGGGGATGCTATTGCTCGATTAGAACCAGCGGCGATATTTGGTACTCAAATGGAACGTCACGTCGGCAAACGTTTAGATATTCCCTGTGGAGTAATTGCCGCACCTATTCATATCCAAAATTTCCCCCTCGGTTATAAACCTTTCTTAGGTTACGAAGGCACTAATCAGATCGCCGATTTGGTCTATAATTCCTTTACTTTGGGTATGGAAGATCACCTATTAGAGATATTCGGTGGTCATGATACCAAAGAGGTAATTACTAAAGGTATTTCGGCAGATTCTGACCTAAATTGGAATAAGGAAGCTACGGTAGAATTGCAGAAAATACCCGGTTTTGTGCGCGGGAAAGTCAAACGAAATACCGAAAAATTTGCCCGGGAGCGAGGTATTGGTGAAATAACTTTAGAGGTAATGTATGCGGCTAAAGAATCCGTAGGAGCTTAATTATTTTTGGGGCTGAAAGTTAACAGCATTCAGCCCTATTTTTTAGTTATCTACTTAATCCCTTAAGTATTCTTTCCTCTACTTCTTTTCCCTGAATTAACACTCCAAATCCTCCTAAACCAGTGGGATTGATTAATTGATGTAAGGCATCTCGGCGCTGAAATATAGTTGATATATCGATTTTTCCTTGAGAAAGTTGATTTAATCTATCCCCTAATCCTAAAGCCATTAAAAATAATCCTTGCTGAGTAAAACCGAGATTTTTTAAGCCTAATTTCTCCCCTTGACGTTGTAAAGCAGTAAAATCCACATGAGTGGTAATATCTTGTTCTCCTACCCACAAATAAGGATGATCATGACGCTGGTGTTGTCGATAACATTGTAGGGTTCCTTGACTTCTTTGGGGATGATAATATTTTTCGGCAGTGTAACCGTAATCTATGGTTAAGATATAACCTCGATCGAGTTTCCGATTAACCGTTTCTAACCAGTCTAAAGCTAATAAGTTTACCTCGGTTTGATAACCCTCCGGATAAAGTGGGGAGGGAATATTTATCCCCACTAAATCAAAATAGTCTTTGATTCTGTCGGTGGATAAATCTGCGATAATCTCCTGAAAAGGTTCCCCCAATCCCAGATAAATTTCTCGTAATTCTCCCGACTCGATCACAACTCGATGGACAGGAAAAGCATCGATTAACTCATTACTAAACACACAACCCACAAGGGAATTATCGGCTAAATTCGGCCAACTTTGCCAAGATACCGGGGAATATCCCGCTAAAGTTGCCCTTTGTCTTTCCCTGAGTTTCTGAGATTGTTCGATAATTATATAACTGAGATTTTCATAAAAATCAGCATAGCTATGACTTAAATAATCAAGGATATCTTTCGCTAAAATTCCCGAACCTGCTCCCACTTCCACTAAAGTAAATCCAGGCGAATTGCCCAAAAATTCCGCCATCTCGACAAATTGCTCTGCCAACAATTGGCCAAAATCTGCCCCTAGGGACGAGGAAGTAAAAAAATCTCCTTTTGAGCCAATTTCTACTTTTCCAGAGGTGTAATAGCCATAATCAGGGTGATAGAGAGCTAAATCCATCCAGCGATCGAAGCTAATTCGACCCGCCGCTGATTGTTTAATTTCCTCTAGGATGATTGCTTCTAAATTCATTTTGATCAGGGAATTATGAATTATGAATTATGAATTATGAAATGGGAAGTGGGAATTAGGAATTATGAAATGGGAAGTGGGAATTAGGAAGTGGGAATTAGGAAGGGTGCATCTAACATTTGCAAAAATACCGACAATCAGCAATTATCAGTGACTCTTAAATTATTACAGACGTATCAGCAGCTGCGTGTAAGCATCCCACCGAAAAACTAATGCGCGGGGGGTTTGGGGGCGGCACTTCGACACGCTCAGTGACCGCGCCACGCCCCCAACGGGGGGTTTGGGGGGTAGAACCCCCCAAAGGCTTGGATTGAGTGATAAAATCGAAAGTAACGCCCAATTTTAGCCGAGAGTTTCCCCGTAAAAATCCCAACTTGGTAGATTTACAAAAATGAGATGCACCCATTAGGGATTAGGAAGTGGGAAGAATCAATAAAAATAATCTCCTGACTGCTGATAACTGATCACTGATTTACTCTCCCGCATGATAGGAACTGCGGACTAGAGGGCCGGATCTAACTTGGGAAAAACCCATTTTTTGGGCAATTTCTCCCAACTCGCTAAATTCTGCGGGAGTCCAATATTTCTGTACGAGCAAATGTTCCAGAGAAGGACGCATATATTGACCAATAGTAACTCGATCGCAGTCGATCGCGCGTAAATCTGCCAAAGTCTCGATAATTTCCTCTTTTGTCTCACCGTGACCGACCATTAAGCCAGATTTCGTCGGAATTGAGCGATCGATTTCCTTAACATAACGCAAAACCGCCAAAGAGCGATCATATTTAGCCCCGCGTCTAACTGGTCCTTGCAAACGGCGCACCGTCTCGATATTGTGATTGTAACAGGCAGGTTTTGCCCCCACCACCGTCGCCACCCGTTCCTGTTGACTTCCCTTACCTCCGGCAAAATCCGGGGTTAACACTTCAATTAAAGTGTGAGGATTGAGTTCGCGAATGGCCGTCATCGTCCGGACAAACCAACCGGCCCCACCGTCTTCAATATCATCTCTAGCTACAGAAGTCAAGACAACGTAACTTAAATTTAACAATTGCACCGCTTCGGCTACTTTTTGCGGTTCCTCCACATCGAGAGGCATGGGTGCATGACCCTTATCCACTTGACAAAAACCACAGGACCTGGTACAAGTGGGACCCATCAACAAAAAAGTCGCCGTACCTTGGGCATAACATTCGCCGCGATTGGGACAGCGACCCTCCTCGCAGATAGTATGAATGTTCCTTTGTTTGATAATGCGCTGAACCGTGGAAATTTCGCTAGATTTGCCGAGTGAACGCCGTAACCAAGGAGGTAAAGAGGTTATTTCCTCGCGCCACTGTGGGGGTATATTGGACATGAGAAGTTAACTAATGTTGGGGGTTGGGGATTCCAGTTATCAGTAATCAGTGGGGAGAGGGGACAAGGGAGAGAGACGACCGACTCCCCAAAACGAAAACTTTTGATCTCACCCTTAAGATAACTGCCATAAGCTGAGAAAGCGGGTAAAGATCATTGTTAATCAAAAAGGAAACTTGGGCAATGGGACGACGGCAACGGAGAAAAATTTTCAATCTGGTCATTCAAGGATTGGCGGGTTGCCTCTTGGTTAGTATATTTGTTCTTAATTCCCTGCCATCCCTAGCCCAAAATTTTCTAGTTCCATTTGCATCTCCCACGGGAACAAGGATTTTTGTAGCCGGGGATATAGAATATGCTTCCGTGCATCTAGATGGATTTGCCTTATTTCAGATTGCCTCCCAAGATTTTACCGCTTCTGAAGCCCGGGAACTCTCCCCGGTAGAAAGACGGGCTAGCCGCATTGAAAGGGGCTTAAATAATATTATCAATCGGGGTTTCGATCCGACAACCCTGCAAGTAAGTACGGCGACTCTCAATAATTTAACCGTGATTGTGGCCAAGGATAACCAGAATTTACCGCAACAGGTAATTCTGACAGTAACAGAAGTTGATGCCCTGATCGATTCTTCTTCGGTTGGCGATTTAGCGGACAGATGGGTTAAAATCATCCAAACAGCTTTGCTCCAAGCTTGGCAAGAACGTCAGCCCGCCCCTCGTCGGCAACAGGTAATGACTGCCACTATAATTATTTTGGGGCTAACTTTCTTAAGCTGGGTATCAATTTGGTGGCAGAAACACCTAAGAAATCGCTTCAATCTCCTCAAAAAACAAGCTAAAAGGCAATCAGATCAAAATTTACCCATAAATTCCCCCCCCAGAAAAGATCGCTCCCAAGAACCGATTTTAGCCTCTCTAGAAGATTCCTCTAATTTCCGTCAACAGGCTGATATTCAGCGACAACTGACGTTAAATATTCTCTGGAAAAGACTGGCTCTTATTGGACTGATACTGCTTTGGTTTGGCGGAATAGCGGCGATTTTGTATGTATTTCCCGAAACTAGGCTAGAAGGACGCGGAATAATCCGTATTCCTTTACAGATTTTTATCATCTGGTTGCTGATGACATCAGTGAGCAATATGGTTAATCTCTACGTTAATTCCAGACTACGCGAGTGGGTAGAGGAAGGAGCGGTTTTTTCGGAAAATTTGGAAAGGAGGATTCTGCGCGCTCCCACTTTATTAGAAGTTTGGCGAGAAATTATCACATTTATCGCTATTTTTCTGGGAATTTTGGTTTTTTTGAGTTGGATGGGCCTTTCTTTCGCCTTTTTACTCACGGGAGCCGGTTTAGTGGGAGCATTGCTCACCTTTGCCTTTCAGGATCTTTTAAAAGATTGGATTAACGGTTTTCTAATTATCTTTGAAGACCAATACACTGTCGGTGATATGATCCAGTTTCAGGAGTTTATCGGTTTGGTGGAAAATATGAGTTTGCGAGCGACTCAATTGCGGGCTGCCGATGGACGTTTAATCACTATTGCCCATAACCAAATTATTAGCGCACACAACCTCAGTAAAGATTGGGCGCGGGTCAATTTTACCATTGAAGTCGCCTATCAGACCGAGCCAGATGTGGCGATCTCTTTAATGGCAGCCATCGCTGAAAATATGGCTGTAGATCCACAATGGCAAGAAGACATCATCAATCCTGTGCAGGTTGCTGGTGTCAGTCGGGTTTCTCACATGGGAATGGAAATTATGCTCAGAATTGTCGTCAAAAGATTACGACAATGGGACATAGAAAGAGAGTATCGTCGTCGTCTCAAGATTGCTTTTGAGGAGAAGGGAATTCACATCGGTATCCCCCAACAAAGTTTCCTCATAGCAAAAGATAGAGAACAATTCAAGGGACAGTTTTAAAGGGGAGCGACTCTCTCCCACTTATGGTGATAACCTATTGAAAAATGGCGTTTTGGGGTTGTTATGTCCTTAAATGTAAAGTTTTGTTAGGAGATTCAATGTTTCTGGGAAAGTGGGTTAGAATCGAGTTGTGTTAGGTCTGGGGTATTCTATCTAAAGGACGAGAACTTTTTGCCCCTATTCCTCTGTTTCCCAAAGCTCCTCAGCCTTGTTTTGTCTCTAACCTAGCCCGAGAATATTTCTAGGAACGGATTTAGTTTTCTCGCATTTGCTCTTTGACTTGCCACCCCCGATTGACCTAGACTTCACTGAGATGTGTCAGGCAGTCAGGGTTGAATGACCAACTGGTTGAGGCAAGGAGTAAGCAGGATTAGGTAGTGGGGGAATTGGTGCAGGTGATGCGGGGTGTGGTGTGAATATTTAAGTGAGTACACAAGGAAGGAGTTAACTATGTCTGACAAGAATAATGAGCCTAAAGATAGCTTGGATAAAATAAGTATAGGTGTCTCATCTTTATCGACATTTGTTTTAATGATTATTGCCATTCTCAATGGGTTTATAGGATATCAGACTTCTCAGCTGCAACAGAAAACCGAAAATATTGAGAATCAATTAGAAGGATTTAAAACCAACATTCAAACGGCAGAATTAATTCAAAAATTGATTGGAGATTTACAAAGCCCTCAATTAAAAAAAGATATCGCTTTAATTGCTTTGAATCGGACGATAGCTGACAATGATGAAAGCTCTAAGCAGATGATTGCTGAGATAGCAACGCAAATTTATAGATCAAGATTTAAAGAGTTAATGTCTAAACCCTCAAATACAGATCAAGAATTTATAGGACAAACACCAGAGTTTCAAGATACTTTTACGGCTCTTATGATTATTGGCGAAAGGGATCCGAATCAAGCTAATGGGATTATTAAAGAGCTTAGAAAACTTCAAGAAGGCTACAAAAATAGCAAGGATCCTAGAGAGAAAATTGTTGAACAAATAACTAAAAATTTTGATTTTGTTGTTGATATTTACTATAACGAGAACGAGAAAGAAGTGAATAAATTTAAGCAATATCTACAGGGCAAAAATTACACAATTAGTTTAAACCCGATTAAAAAAGAAAATGTTCAAAATACATATTCTTTAAAGAATGATCAGCCAATCAGTAGGATCAAATATTTTCATGCTGGGGATAGAGAACGAGCTAAAAATCTAGAGGAACTCACTCAAAGTTATGTGAATAATAATAAAAACATAAATTTACCTAAAGACCTACTAGAATCGGATCTACTAGAATTACTGGACTGGAATGCTCCTAATGGGAAGATTGAAATTTGGGTTTATTTCCCTCCAACTCCATCAACTCCATAAACTGACTGCCGCCCTCATTTGGTCGTGTACGAAGGTACTTGGAAGTAACCGTAAAAAAACGGCTCTTCTTGTTTCTGTGTGGAAAGAAGAAGAATAGGGATAATTTTTCGGAAATATAGTCTTCAAAGCCTTGCCTAGCAAGACTCCTACGAATGATAAGCACTGATTATCACACAGCGTCGAGAATATCCGAATGTGCAAGGCTGGCGACTGAAATTGACAGCGTAATTCGGGATTCCCCTTTTTTCTAGGTCGTTGCTTAGAGCGCGTTTTCACCGACTCACCTCTGATTTCTTCTCGTTATTTTACCGTTTTTTACTATCTTCCTTTTGGATTATCAGGTACTCTTTATAATTAAGCCTCTTGCTTAAGTTGACACCAATGATCGTGGTCAGTGAGTTTATCGAACTGCGTCGGACAAAAATGTCATATAGATATTTCTACAAAACTGAGATGTACCCAACAGTCTTAAGTAGAAAATTGCCGTCTTTTCACTGATTACTGATCACTGATTACTGTTTGGTAGATTTAAACTAGGTTAGGATAGCTAACCTAACCTAGAAAATTTTTAGGAAGCTAAGGCTACCTCGACTATTTGTTGTAGTTCCCCATTTTGATAGAGTTCGATCATAATGTCGGAACCGCCAATAAATTCACCGTTGATATAGACTTGGGGAATAGTCGGCCAATTGGAATACTCCTTAACTCCTTGTCTTAACTCCTGATCTTGGAGAATATCGACAGTTTCGTAGGAAACCCCCAGAATATTGAGAATTTGTATGACGTTATTCGAGAAACCACACTGAGGCATTAATTTATTGCCCTTCATGAACACAAGAACTTTGTTATTCTGAACTAATTGATCGATTCTGTCCTTAGTTTCGGGTGTCATAGGTCTAGTAGCTAGAATTTGAGCAAGAATAGCCAATCCTGAGACGTGGCATATCCTATCAGTTTAGCACAAGCCGTTGAGATAGCCTTAAAAAGGAAGGTCTTCGTCCTCCTCCAAACTCTCTAAAATTTCGTTAACATCAGGTCTCCCGCGCACGATAGTCATATTTTCCAGAGACTTATTAACTTTAGTTTCTACGGCCGAATTTTCTGGCAGTGAATAACCCATATTGACCACTTCACCATCAAAAGATTTCGCTAACTTTTGAGCGGCCGCCAAAATTTCACTAATATCTAGATCTTGATCTAATGTCTCTAAAGATGAATCAAAATTTAAGATTTTTTGGGGCAGTTCTGTGCTAGGAGTTTTTGGGGTTCCCGATGCAGTGATCTTTGCTTCTTTTTTATCGATAATTGCTTCTTTGACCGGGGGAATATCCACCACGGTCATAACTTTATTTTCGGGAGTTATTGGTGGAGTTGCTGCGGTTTCTGGTGGTGGTTGTATCCTAGCCGCCGGGGATTGGGAAACTTCCGCAGCCATGGCAGCAGTGGCGGAACCTACCTGTAAATGAACTTTAATCCGGCGCTGAAAAACTGCCTCGAAAGCTGACTCAATATTAGTCAAGCGCAGCCGGGCCATTTTTAATAATTGTTCCGAAGATATGCTTAAATAAGCACTCGATTCTTCCATATTAAAAAGACTGCCATGCTGACGTAGGAGAGTGCGAGTAGTGGGGGGTTCCATTACTTCTAAAACCTGCTGCCAAATTTGTTCATTATTGTCATCACTAGCAACAGTTTTAACCTCAGTTTTCGGCACTGCGACGCTAGTTGTCGGGGTAATAACTGGCGGTTTTATCGGTTCATTAACCGGCGCCGGCGCTGTGATCACTTCAGGGGGCCTCTCGGCGCTGGTTTGGGGACGGGAAGGCGCTGCCGTGGCAACTAGAGGAATCACCTGTGCTTGCGGTAACAGTCCTAATAGAGTGACTTCTAACCAGAGACGGGGTTGAGTGGTGTTTTTTAGTTGTGTTTCGCTGTCTTTAAGAAGTTGTTGACCGCGGAGAATTTCCTCTAAAGACCAAGTACGCGCTTCCGTACATAATTCCTGCCAAGTGGGAGCGGTGACAGCCACCATTTCTGGACGATTAGGGGCAGTTTTGGCTAAAAGTAGGTTTAAATAGAATCCCGCTAGATTTTGCAAGACGATTAAAGGTTCCTTCCCGCGATTCATCAGATGGCGACATTGTTCGATAACTTGATCGGGAATATTGCCATGAATGACTTTAAGTAGGGTTAAGAGGTCTCTTTCGGGGACTGCACCGACCAAATCCCAGACTCGCTCGGCCGTAATCGTTCCTGCGAGTAAACTTAATTGATCGAGGAGACTTTCGGCATCGCGTAAACCACCGTTAGCGATCTGAGCCACTAGGGTTAATGCTTCTAGGTTAATATCGATCGCTTCTACTTGGGCGATTTTTTGCAGGTGTGCCACCATGGCATCGAGAGCAATACGGCGATAATCAAAGCGTTGACAACGGGAGATGATAGTAGGCAAGACACGCTGAGGATCGGTGGTAGCAAGCACGAAAATCACTCGATCTGGCGGTTCTTCTAGAGTTTTCAGCAAAGCATTAAAGGCCGCCGTACTGAGCATATGGCATTCATCGATGACATAGACTTTATAACGACATTGGACGGGGGCAAATTGCGATCGCTCGATAATTTCCCGAATGTTATCCACACCGGTATTACTAGCGGCATCAATTTCGATCACGTCTAGGGCCGAACCATTGGCGATCGCTTGACAGACGGAACATTTACCGCAGGGAATCGGTGTCGGATGGTCACTAGACAGACAGTTGAGGGATTTGGCTAAAATTCGCGCCGAGGAGGTTTTCCCCGTGCCTCTGGGTCCAGTAAATAGGTATGCAGGAGCGATTCGCTCACTGATTAAGGCATTACTCAGGGTCGTGGCGATCGCTGATTGTCCCACCAAATCGGCAAAGGTTTGGGGACGATACTTATGATGTAGAGGTTCGTAGGTCATGACTGGCTGAAAACTTTTTCCGCACCCTAGAGACTACTATTATCCTATCCCGATTCTTTTTCAACACGAGAACAAGTGTATGCTTTTGATCTAGCCAGTTGTAATGCGCGATTTGCATCACAAGAATGGCAATTTAGCTAAGGCTTCTAATAAATTGTATTAATAACTACAATTTGGCCGAGAAAACCTGACGACTATCTTAGTATGCCTAAAGACAGCGCCACTAATCAGACCAACTGCTTATGACTGAATCTACAAAAACCCAATGTCCTTACTGTGGAGTAGGTTGTGGTTTGACAGTCACCCCCCCCGCGTCGGCCGGACAAGCATGGAAAGTCTTCGGGGACAAGTCCCACCCCTCCAGTCAAGGTATGGTCTGTGTTAAAGGGGCCACCGTAGCGGAATCAATCGATAAAAATCGCCTCAAAACCCCGATGATCCGCGATTCCCTCCAAGATCAATTCCGTCTTTGTACTTGGGAAGAAGCCCTCGATCGCATCGTTAACCGCATCCAAACTTTAATCGCTCAGGGGGAAAAGGAAAGTATCTGTCTATACGGTTCGGGACAATTTCACACCGAAGATTACTACATCGCCCAAAAACTGGTCAAAGGCTGTCTGGGAGTCAATAACTTTGATGCTAATTCCCGTCTCTGTATGTCCTCGGCCGTGGCCGCTTATCGGGACAGTTTCGGATCCGACGGTCCCCCCTGCTGTTACGATGACCTAGAATTAACCGATTGTGCCTTTTTGGTGGGGACAAATACGGCCGAATGTCACCCCATCATCTTTAACCGTCTGCACAAGTATCTCAAACGCAACCAACAAGCGAAATTAATCGTCGTCGATCCCCGCAGGACAAAAACCGCCGAGGCCGCTAATCTCCACCTCGCCATTAACCCGGGGACCGATATTGACCTATTTAACGGTATTGCTCACCTGTTACTGAATTGGGGGGCGATCGATACCTATTTTATCGATAAATGTACCCGGGATTTCCGCAAATACGCCGAAATTATCCGCCATTATCCCCCCGAAATAGTCGCCCCTAAATGCGGTATCCCCATTGAGGATTTAGAACAGGCTGCCCGCTACTGGGCCGAATCGAAAAGAGTGCTTTCCCTCTGGTCGATGGGTATTAATCAATCTAGCGAAGGCACGGCCAAAGCCCGCACTTTAATCAATTTACACCTAATGACGGCTAATATCGGTAAGCCCGGGGCCGGTCCTTTTTCCCTAACCGGACAACCCAACGCCATGGGAGGAAGGGAAGCCGGCGGCCTCTGCCATCTTCTCCCCGGTTATCGTTCCGTCAAAAATCCCCAACACCGGGCCGAAGTGGAACAAGCTTGGGGTTTACCCGCCGGTCGGATTTCTCCCGTCCCCGGTCGCGACGCTTGGAGTATGATTACTGGTTTGGAGACGGGAGAGGTGAAATTGCTTTGGATTGCCGCCACTAATCCGGCTGTTAGTATGCCTGATCTAAAACGCACCCAGGCGGCCCTGTTAAAATCACCTTTTACTGTTTATCAGGATGCCTACTATCCCACAGAAACCAGCGCCTACGCTCATTTATTACTGCCAGCGGCCCAATGGGGTGAAAAAACCGGAACAATGACCAATTCTGAGCGTATGGTGACTTTAAATAAGGCTTTTCGTCCTCCCGTCGGTCAAGCTCAGGCCGATTGGCAAATTTTTGCCGAAGTTGGTCGCCGTTTGGGTTTTCAGGCACAATTTAATTTTAAGGATTCGGCCGAGGTACATTCCGAGTTTATCCGGTTGACATATAAACGTCCTTGTGATATGACGGCGATTAATTATGATCGCCTGGCCGAGACTCCCCGACCGTGGCCCGATTCCATCGATGAAATTTCCGCCCCTAAAACCGCTAATTCTGGGGAATTACTAGGGAATTTAGTTAAAGATGAAAATAAAAGCGAAAAAACAGCCGCAAAACGCCTTTATACCGATGGTAAATTTAATACTGCCGATGGTCGTGCTGTTTTCGCCGCTTACCACAGTAAAGGTCTAGCGGAACCCCCGGACGATGATTATCCCCTAGTTTTGACCGTGGGGCGTTTGTACGGTCACTGGCACACCCAAACCCGCACCGGCCGCATCGAGAAAATTGTCAAAATGCACCCCGCACCTTTTCTGGAAATTCATCCCCAAGATGCGGCAAAATTGGGCATAGAAGCTGGGGAATGGGTGGAGGTGCGTTCCCGTCGCGGTTCTGCCCGTTTTCCCGCTTTAATTACCAAAGCAATTGCTCCTAATTGTGTCTTTGTGCCGATGCACTGGGGGGCTTTATGGGCAGAAAATGCTGAGGCCAATAGTCTCACCCATTCGGCCGCTTGTCCGATTTCCCTGCAACCAGAATTAAAAGCTTGTGCCGTCAAATTAATCCCGATCAAGTCTTTAGTTAATGCCGAATTAAGTAGGTAGGCGAAAAAACTTATAAAATAGTAGAGAACCCTTTGTGGAGGAGGAATCAAACCTTGCCAGCCCCTCTAAAAATTGATTTAAGTGAAGAAGAAGACAAAAACCTGCTAGAACTGCAAAAACTTGCAGGAATTCCTTATAGGGTCAAGGAGAGAGCCGAAATCATTCGACTTAGGCATTATGGATGGTCAGTGGAGAAGATAACCCAATATAGCAAAGAGCGGGATAGTTAGGACATAATAGAGAAAAAGAAATGAGGAGAAGCTTTCATGGCAGCACCCTATAGTGATGATTTAAGACAGAAAGCAGTGAGTGCCGTAGAGCGAGGGGAGAAAAAAAGCCATGTCTGT
>NZ_JBLZRT010000204.1:0-1616 GCF_048564745.1 Microcystis sp. | reverse complement strand
TGGTCTTGGCTGTTTATATTTTAACCAATAAATTGCTGTATTGCAAGCATAGTGAGCTTTTAAAGATAAATTATTGTTTTATTGGTCAGCAATAATTGTCTGTTTTTTATTTAATTTTACATGACAAGTTCGGAAGAGCCGCTTTTTTGTGGGACAAGGGTTAATTTTGACCTGTCTTCATGTGATAAAAAATGTGCGGGATAATAACGAGACTATCGAGATAATTTGGCAAGGTCAAATTTCTGGGGCTAAAATTATCAACTTACCGAATCTAGACGGGATCGATCTGGCTCTTTTACAATTAAACTCGTCTTTAGATCACAAATATGTCGATTTTGATCACGATTTACAATTAACAGATAAATTATACACTTTTGGCTATACCAACGATTATCCGAACGGTGATCCTAGTGACTTTGAGTATATAGGTTTAACGGGGGATGAAAACCCCCTAATCAAGTTTAAATTAGGGCAAGTACAACCCGGTTTTAGTGGTTCACCTCTGTTAAATTTACGCACGGGGAAAGTGTGCGGAGTGGTGAATAAAACCAGAGATGAGTACAGTGATTTAGGAGGAAGAGCGATTCCAGTTCAGACTATTTTTAAATATTTTCCGCAATTACAACCCCAAAAAAATGCCCATAATCCTTTTAAACCCACTTCCGGAGGTATTCGAGAAATTCAGCAGATTTTTGGACGGGAACAAGAAATTAAAGATATTTTTGAGGTTTTAAATTCCGGCAGTAGTGCTGCTATTATCGGGGAAAGGGGAACGGGAAAAACCACCCTGCTTTGGGGAATTTACCATCAAGCAAGGGAGTATTTACTTAGTCAGCGACAACCCTTGTATCTAAACTTAGAAGGATTAGCAGGAGATAAGGATTTTTATTATGAATTATGTAATCAGATTGGTATAGCTGCGAATTACGATAAACCGCTCAAAGGAACTAGATTAACTAGGGAATTAGAAAAACACAAAATCCTGTTATTATTGGATGTGGTAGATAATATGACTCAAAAATATTTCAGCTATCAGCTTAGAAGTCAATTAAGAGAGTTAGCCAATCGTCCCGATCCACCTTTAAGATTAGTAGTAGCGGCTAATCGTTCCCTTGATGTTTTATTTCCTGATAATAAAGGAGGTGATTCACCTTTCGAGGGAATTTGTCAACAATTTCCGATTAAATTATGGGATGAAGCTAAAATTAAAGATTTTATTAGTCATCGTCTAAGTCAAACTGGAGTGACTTTTACTGAGGAGGAAATAAGTTCTCTTGTTAGCCAAAGTCAAGGAAAGCCGCGAGAGGTGATGCAAAGTTGTTTTAAACTTTATCAAACCAAAGTCAATAACTCAGCATCCCGAACTTAGGTTATAACTAAACAATAAGTTGATTTAATTTTTGGTTTGATCCTACCTTGATAAGGGAGGTTTGATCCCCCCTGCCCCCCTTGATAAGGGGGGTTTGATCCCCCCTGCCCCCCTTGATAAGGCTATCCATTAGTCGGATCTTTCTTAACAAAAAGAGAAGAAACTTAAAAAAAGGGGAAACGATTGATAGGTATAGTTTTGAAAGAAGGAATCAAGGTGGAGGTAAGCAAAAAAATGGAGAAATGGG
>NZ_JBLZRT010000203.1:0-39934 GCF_048564745.1 Microcystis sp. | reverse complement strand
GCTCGCACTATGCAAGAGGCAATAGGGATTTAGGGTGATAGGCAAATTTCCGCTAAATCCCCCACCTCCCCACTTCCCGACTTACCCACTTCCCCACTTCCCCCCCTCCCCCCTTCCCCCCGTCCCCCCGTCCCCCCCGCCCCCCCGGCCCCCGGCGCCCCGGGGCCCCGGGGCCCCGGCGCCCGGGGGCCCCCCGGGCCCGCGGGCCCCGGGCCCCCGGGGGCACGGGGGCACGGGGGGCCGGGGGGAGGTGGGGGATTTAGCGGAAATTTGCCTATCACCCTAAATCCCTATTGCCTCTTGCATAGTGCGAGCGATATTCATCAATAAAAATTATCCATACAGGAAAACAATAATGTTTACTTATGGTAAAGGAGAGATGGGGAAGTGGGGAAGTGGGGAAGTGGGGAAGTGGGGAAGTGGGGAAGTGGGGAGGTGGGGAAGTGGGGAGGTGGGGGATTTAGCGGAAATTTGCCTATCACCCTAAATCCCTATTGCCTCTTGGATAGTGCGAGCGATATTCATCAATAAAAGTTATCCATAGTGGAAAACGATAATGTTTATTTATGGTAAAGGGGAGATGGGGAATTATGAATTATGAATTATGAATTATCAGTGGGGAGGTGGGAATTATGAATTATGAATTATCAGTGGGGAAGTGGGGAGGTCGGGGATTTAGCGGAAATTTCCCGATCACCCTCAATCTCTATTGCCTCTTGCATAGTGCGAGCGATATTCATCAATAAAAGTTATCCATAGTGGAAAACGATAATGTTTATTTATGGTAAAGGGAAGTGGGGAATTGGGGAAGTGGGGGAAATTTGCCTATCACCCTCAATCCCTATTGCCGCGTCGAAGCTAGAACTATCAGTGGGTAACAGTTTGATTTTGACTCCATAATTAAATTAGTCAACGATCGACTCAATCTCAAGACGAGAAAAAATTAATCTATTAGGAGTTTAGCTGATGACGGCTTTTACGGAAAATGACCTAAAAAGGTTAGAAAATCTGATTATCAATGGACAAAAAGCGATCGAAACTCGTTTAACCTCTTTGGAGAGTGGACAAAAAGCGATCGAAACTCGTTTAACCTCTTTGGAGAATGGACAAAAAGCGATCGAAACTCGTTTAACCTCTCTGGAGAATGGACAAAAAGCGATCGAAACTCGTTTAACCTCTTTGGAGAATGGACAAAAAGCGATCGAGAATAGCATCGGAGAGATCAAAAGAGAAATTCAGGTCTTAGAGATAGGACAGACGGAAATTAAGGGAGAAATCAGGACTTTAGACGCAAAAATCACGGGTTTAAATGCAAGAGTGCAACTCATCGAGGCATCCGTGGGAAAAATTCCCGATTTAGCTGAAAAAATTGGGGAAGTAAAAAACTGGAAACAGATCGGTATATCGATTGTGACTGCTTTTGTGGGTGGGGTAATTGGTTGGTTAATTCGGGGAAAATAAAACTAAGGAATGTAACATAGTATTAAGCATTTGTATATTTTTATCAATTTTTATGGAACAGACAGCTTTAAATCTGATCGCGATTACCGTTTTTTCGATCACTCTTTCCGTATTTGTCACCCCTTTGCTGTCTATTTCGCCTTTTGTACCCGCTTTGGCTACTTTTAGCCTCTTGGGATTAGTCACCGTTGATACTCTCACCTTTAATAACCGAGGCGTGACTTTACTACTGGATGCTCTTTCTCCTAGTAAACACCGTCAAAGAGTTATTCACCACGAAGCCGGACATTTTCTCACCGCTTATATTTTAGGCATTCCGATCGCCAGTTATAGTTTGACCGCCTGGGAAGCCTTTCGTCAAGGCCAGGAGGGAGTCGGCGGTGTTCAATTTGACCTAGCAGATTTAGAGCAAAAAGTCAAGAATTTTACCGATTTTCCTGCTTTTTTAGAGCGAATTTCTACGGTGTGGATGGCGGGAATTGCTGCCGAAACCTTAGTTTATGGTAAAGCGGCAGGGGGAGAAAGCGATCGATTTTATCTGCAATCGGCCTTAAAATTAGCGGGGGTTCCTGAGAATAATTATGCCCAAAAAGAGCGCTGGAGTTTATTACAGGCAAAAACTCTTTTAGAAAAACAACAGACTGCCTATCAAGCTTTAGTGATAGCTATGGAAAAAAGGGCAAGTGTGGAAGAATGCTGTCGAGTGATTAGTGAAAGTTTAGTATAACGGGAAAAGTAATCAGGGATGAATTTGATGATTTCCCCGTTAAATTATTTATGAATAATCAGAGCATTCAATCCGAGCAGCGATTAGCTTTAATTGTGCGCGGGGCAGTACAAGGGGTCGGTTTTCGTCCTTTTGTTTATCGATTAGCAACGGAATTAAACTTAGCCGGTTGGGTGAATAATACGGCAGCGGGAGTTTTTATTGAAGTCGAGGGCAATCGAGACAAACTAGAAACTTTTTTGACTCGATTATCTTTAGAAAAACCCCCTCGATCCCTAATTGAAAATATTGAGACTCAATGGTTAAATCCCGTCGGTTATCAAAACTTTAGCATACGTCCTAGCAGCGGCGGTGAAAAAAATACAATTGTTCTGCCCGATTTAGCCACTTGTCCCGATTGTTTAGCCGATATTTTTGACCCTAATAATCGTCGTTATCGCTATCCTTTTACTAACTGCACTAACTGCGGTCCTCGTTACAGTATTATCGAGAGTTTACCCTATGATCGCAGTGCCACAACTATGAGGGGTTTTAATCAGTGTCCCGAATGTCAAAGGGAATACGAAAACCCTCTGGATCGCCGTTTTCATGCCCAACCGAATGCCTGTCCTAGTTGCGGACCCCAAATTAGTCTTTTAGACAGTCAAGGCTCTGTATTAGCGGAAAAAGATCAAGCTTTAATTGCCACTGCTAGAGCAATTCAACAGGGAAAAATTATAGCGATCAAAGGATTAGGAGGATTTCACCTAGTTGTCGATGCAAGAAATACGGAAGCAGTGCAAAAATTGCGACAACGTAAACAGCGACTGGATAAGCCTTTTGCCGTGATGTATCCTAATCTTGAGTTAGTGAAAAAGCATGGTTATGTCTCTTCTTTAGAATCGCAATTATTGCAGTCTCCTGCTGCAGCAATCGTCCTGATTAAACAGCGAAAAAATTATCTTTCTGCTGCCGTTTCTCCGGGTAATCCCTATCTAGGAGTCATGTTACCCTATACTCCCCTACATCATCTTTTATTGGCAGAATTAGGCTTTCCTGTTGTAGCAACCAGTGGTAATATAGCCGATGAACCTATCTGTATTGAGGAAAAAGAAGCTTTAGAAAAATTGGGAACTATCGCCGATTTATTTCTAGTTCATAATCGTCCCATCCTTCGACCAGTGGATGACTCTATTATCAGGGAAATGGCGGGAAAAGCGATGATTTTGCGCCGTGCGCGGGGATATGCTCCCTTTCCCGTTAAAGTTAATGAGGGAGATTTTCCCCCGATTCTGGCCGTGGGAAGTTATTTTAAAAATACCGTGGCTATCTATCAAAAAAATCAAGTTTTTATCAGTCAACATATCGGCGATTTAGATACAGTTAATGCTGTCAATCACTTTGAAAATATTCTCGATAGTTTAAAAAAATTATACGAGTTTGCACCGGAAATTATCGCCTGTGATGCTCATCCTGAATATCTAGCGACCAAGTACGCTTATAGTTTAAATTTGCCCGTTATTCCCATTCAACACCATTACGCTCACGTTTTATCCTGCATGGCAGAACATCAGCTACAACCTCCGGTTTTAGGGGTTGCTTGGGATGGAACAGGATACGGTTTAGACGGCACAATTTGGGGGGGAGAATTTATCCATATCACTGCCGATTCTTGGCAGCGAGTCGCCCATTTTAAACCCTGGCCATTACCCGGAGGAAACAAAGCAGTTAAGGAACCCAGACGAGTGGCTTTAGGATTACTAGAAGTTATGGAAAATACTGATAGGATAAAATCAGCTTTTAGTGAACAGGAATGGTCTATTTTTAGGCAAATGTTAACCAGAAAAATTAATTGTCCGTTAACTTCTAGTGTCGGGCGTTTGTTTGATGGTGTGGCTGCGATTCTAGGTTTATGTTATCAATTAAGTTTTGAGGGACAGGCAGCAATGCAGTTAGAATTTGCCCTTGAGGACATTAAAACCGAGGAATATTATAATTTTTCTTTATCAGATGACTCACCCATAGTTATTGATTGGAATCAGCTAATTTTAGGAGTTGTTGAGGATTTAGAAAAACAAGTACAAATCGGCATAATTGCCGCTAAATTTCATAATAGTTTAAGTGAGATTATTGTAGAAATTGCTCACCAAATAGGTAGAGAAAAAATTCTCCTGACGGGAGGCTGTTTTCAAAATCGTTATCTAACGGAAAGAACAATTAATCGCCTACAAGCTTCGGGATTTCAACCCTACTGGCAGCAAACTGTTCCCACTAATGATGGTGGTATTAGCCTTGGTCAAATTATCGGGGCTTTTTCTAGACTCAAACAGTTCTAGATAGGACAAAATTAACTTCTTGGTTAGGACAGGCAAGAGGTAGTTATAAACCACAGAGACACAAAGAACACAGAGAGCCGATTTTTTTCTAGACTGTTGAGATGGTCGAAAATTGAGATTTTAGTTTAAACGATGCCACTCAACGATTTTATTGCCTACTTTCAAAATAATTGCTTGACCTAAACCCAGTTCTTGTGTCACATTAACTAGATGGGCGAAATTTTGATGAGTGATTGCTAGTCCCTGCAAACAGGCTAGAAAATCGAGACAGAGAACCGTAGAAAATTCCCAAGTTTGTCGGTAAACACGGCAATTATCCGGTAAAAAAGCCACAAGAGTGCGAAAATGACTCAAAGCGGCTTTCTCAAAATTGGCGCTAGTGCAGTCAAAAGACGAGTGCTGATAGCTCATAAAAACTTTGCTTGATAGGGAAAGAGCAGGGTTTCCCTCAGACTAGCACCTCGCTTCTGGGGATCACCTTCCCTTTAGAATTTCTCAATAGACTGGCAAATCCCCCCAGAGGAGTATCGTTACCCGCGAGCCAATTGCTAGAAGCTAGGTTTCTTCCCAGAGATAGTGTACTTTAGATATTGATGTCCTTCCGGCTGGCAAGATAACCTGTAAATTTCCCCACTCGTCCCCAGCGATAAAAGGCTGTATTTAGTCAAAAATCAAGTGTTGACTTTAATGCCAAACTTGCCTAGTAAAAAATGATCACAGCCTCAAGTTGCCGCTTAACTACTTGACTAATTAACTGATAACTGGTAACTAAGATTATGAATAATGCAATTGTCAAACCGAGAGATGTACAAGTAGCACCTATTGCCGTCGATACTTTTGTCTTTCGTTCCCGCACTTGGGACAGGTTAAAATTCGAGATCGAATACGGATTACAAAAGGGAACCACCGCCAATAGTTATCTGATTAAAGGTGAAAAGGTCGCTCTTTTTGATCCACCGGGGGAATCATTCTCGGCTATATTTTTAGAGGCTTTAACTAAAAGAATCGATCCGAAAACGATTGATTATATTATTCTCGGTCACGTTAACCCCAATCGTGCCGTCACCCTCAAGGCACTTTTAGAAATCGCGCCTCAAGTCACTTTTGTTTGTTCCAATCCGGGGGCAATTTCCCTGAAAAAAATTCTCGAAACCGAAGCATTAAATCTGTTGGTTGTCAAGGGGGAAGAAATATTAAATTTAGGGGCAAACCATCAATTAGAATTTATCCCCACTCCTAACCCCAGATTTCCCGATCAACTCTGTACCTACGACAGTAAAACCGATATTCTCTACACCGATAAATTGTTCGGAGCGCACGTTTGTGGCGACCAAATTTTTGATGAGGGTTGGAGCGTTTATAACGAAGATCGGCGTTATTATTTTGATTGTCTCATGGCTCCCTATGCCAGCCAAATTAGCAACGCTTTGGAGAAATTAGCCGCTAAATCGCCCTTATTTTATGCTGTTGGTCACGGTCCGTTGGTGCGTTACGCGATGCACGAATTGACCCTTTCCTATCAACAATGGTTAGCAGTACAAAAGTCCCAGGAGTTGACAATCGCCCTGATTTATGCTAGTGCCTACGGCAACACCGCCACCCTCGCTCAAGCGATCGCCATGGGGATCACGAAAGCGGCAGTAGCAGTCACGGCGATTAATGCCGAGTTCGCTGAACCGGACGAGATCAAAACGGCGATCGAAAAAAGTGTCGGTTTTATCTTTGGTTCCCCCACTTTGGGAGGACACGCACCGACTCCCATCCAAACCGCCTTGGGGATTACCCTAGCAAATGGCGATAAAAGCAAGCTGGTGGGAGTTTTTGGCTCCTACGGTTGGAGTGGGGAAGCGGTCGATCTTTTGGAAGGTAAATTCCGGGATGGCGGTTATCGCTTCGGTTTTGAGCCAATTCGGGTTAAATTTAAACCCACGGAGGCAATTTTAAAGACCTGTGAGGAAGCGGGAACCGATTTCGCTCAAGCAGTCAAAAAAGCTCGCAAAAGCAGACAACCGAAAACTAATGTTAACCAATCCCAAAGCGATCGGCGATCGCAGGCTCTGGGCCGTTTGGTGGGTTCTCTCTGTATCGTCACCTGCGAATTGGGGGAATTGCGCGGCGCCATGTTAGCCTCTTGGGTGTCGCAAGCGACGTTCACACCCCCCGGATTGACTATTGCCGTGGCGAAAGAACGAGCGATCGAGTCTCTGCTTTATAGCGGTACGCCTTTTGTCCTTAATATCCTCCAAGAAGGTCAACATTTGGCTTTAATGAAGCATTTTCTTAAACCTTTTTCCCCCGGGGAGGATCGTTTTGCTCATATCGAAACCACTAAAGCTGAGAACGGTGGGCCGATTCTGGCCGAAGCGCTCGCTTATCTGGAATGTCGGGTAGAACAACGAATGGAGTGTGGTGATCATTGGCTGATTTATGCGATCGCAGAAAAAGGCAAGGTTTTACACCAAGGTTTAACCGCCATCCATCATCGCAAATCTGGCAGTTATTATTAACTCATGGTGACGGGCAAGGGATCGCAAAAAACAAGGGTTTCGGCTGATCCCGAAAGTGAACAATACTCTCCCCTATCCTTCTGCTACTGTTTGTAAAACAAGATCAATAAATTTCTGGCTGTAGTATATGCCTTGTTGTTGCATCGTTTCTATGTAAGGTTTGACTGCAGCGATCTTTCCCAACTGTTTTGCTTTAATTAAAATACCGATCGAACCTGTAATTGGAATATTGAGAGATTTACATACCTGACGAGCAGCTAATTCATCGATAAGCACTAAAGAGGCTTTTTGTTCTAGTGCAAGGACGATGACTTCTGATTCTCCTCGATCCAGAGTCGGTAATAGTAAGGAAACCTGCTGTTGAGAGGCGATTTCTCGGACAGAAATCCACTGTTCTCGTAATAGATCGATCGAGCCAGTTTTGTCTTGATCATAAGTGCTGATTTCAAGAGCTACCGCCTTAGGAATAATGATGCTTTTAACTATTTCTTGTAAAAGACCGAGTTGACCAATTCGCGCAAAAGCGATGAGGGGAGTAGCGTTACTTACAATCATCAGGCTCCAGTTTTTCTATTCCCTTTAATTCAACCGCTAACGCCGATTCGTCATAATCAAACAATACAATCCCTTTTTTAGACAAAATATCCATAAATTCTAGGCGATTAATTCTCGCTAATTCCGCCGCTTTTCCTAAAGAAAGTCGCTTTTCTTGAAAATAATAAATAGCGGCCAGAAGTTTAATTTCTTGACCGAGTTCATCAATTCCTATTTTTAAAGCGGCAAGAACATCGGGAGAAAATTCTAGATTTAATATTTCATTTTTCATTCTAAGTACCTAGTTAAAAATAAAGTTAACTTTAGAGACAAGGGAACTCCGGAACAGGGAACAGAAGGGTTTCTGACTTTTTTTAAGATGCCTCTTAATTATTACAGCTTACAGCGTTTCTCATAAAGATGAAGTATAATCTGATTTGGCATCGTCTCCTGACTCCTGATTGAGGTGATTAAACCGCACAGTGCGCTATTATAGCAGCGGGCAGAAGGCAGAAGGAAAATCCTTGCCAGAACTGAATTTTAGCGATTTAGGTTGTCCTAACCAACTCGTTCTCTGCTATAAGTCTTATTAAGGGGGTGTTAGACCGATGCAGGTGAGATAGTGGCAGCAATTCTCATTTTGAAACGATTTTGCCTTGTTTCAGCGATCTAGAGATTCGTTAAGAATTATTAACCCTTCTAGGTGCAAGGGTTTTAATGTCATGAAACCTTAAAATGAGAATTGCTGGAGGATAATACCTCTCATCGACTCTACCCACTTTATATCCATTTTGTCCTTAATATCCGGCAAGAAGGACAACATATAGCTTTAATGAAGCATTTTCTTAAACCTTTTACTCCAGGAGAAGATCGTTTCGCTAATATCGAAACCACTAAAGCTGAGAACGGTGGTCCGATTTTGGCCGAAGCGCTCGCTTATCTGGAATGTCGGGTAGGACAACGAATGGAGTGCGGTGATCATTGGCTGCTTTATGCGATCGCAGAAAAAGGTAAGGTTTTACAGCAAGGTTTAACCGCCATCCATCATCGCAAATCTGGCAGTTATTATTAATTTGTTGTTATGATCATTTCAGGGGGTGTGTTAAGGCAAAATAACGCACCCTGATTTATCAGAAAATAAATTCTTATGAAAAGTATTGTTTTAATTGTTGGCTTTGAAACCTTTAACACCAATTTATATCGGCAATCGGGCCTGTTGGCTAGTTCTAAATGTCCCGATTTAGAAGTAAAAGTATTCAGCGATAAATCCTTGACTAGCGAACCGGAAATAGTCGAGCAAGCTTTAGCCACTGCCGACGTTTTTTTTGCTAGTTTGATCTTCGATTACGATCAAGTTACTTGGCTGCGGCAACGAGCGGCACAGATTCCGATTCGCTTAGTTTTTGAGTCTGCTTTAGAGTTAATGAGTTTAACCCGTTTGGGAGAATTTGCCATCGGGGATAAACCAAAAGGAATGCCAAAACCAATTCAATTTATCTTGAGTAAATTTTCCAGTGGCAAGGAAGAAGATAAGTTAGCTGGTTATCTCAGTTTCCTTAAAACTGGTCCGAAACTGCTGAAATTTATTCCCACTAAAAAAGTTCAAGATTTGCGTAACTGGTTAATTATTTACGGTTATTGGAATGCGGGAGGAACCGAAAATGTTGCCGCTATGTGTTGGGTAATTGCCCAAAAATATCTAGGATTAAAAGTACAGGAAATACCCGAAGTTATCGAAACTCCCAATAAGGGACTATTACACCCCGATTATCAGGGTTATTTTCTCACTCCCCAAGAATATTTGACTTGGTATCAAAAAAATAAATCCCTTGATAAACCAGTGGTGGCACTGCTGCTTTATCGGAAGCACGTTATCAGTAAATTGCCCTATATTAATCAATTAATCCGTCATTTTGAAACGGCTAATTTAATTCCCTTACCCGTGTTTATTAACGGAGTGGAAGGCCATACAATTGTTCGGGATTGGTTAACCACAGACTACGAAATTCAGCAAAGAAAAAAAGGAATCATTGAAACTCCTTCTTTAAGTGAAGATGCGGTGACAGTAGATGCAATTGTCTCGACGATTGGCTTTCCTTTGGTGGGGGGTCCTGCGGGTTCTATGGAAGCAGGAAGACAGGTAGAAGTGGCTAAACGAATTCTGTCCGCTAAAAATATTCCTTATCTTATCGCTGCCCCTTTATTGATTCAAGATATTTATTCTTGGACAAGACAGGGAATCGGTGGTTTACAGAGTGTGGTTCTATACGCTTTACCGGAATTAGATGGGGCAATTGATACAATTCCTCTCGGGGGATTAGTGGGGGAAACTATCTATTTAATCCCCGAAAGATTACAGCGTTTAACTGGACGTTTAAACAGTTGGATTAAGTTACATAAAACCCCTCCGCAAGAACGGAAAATAGCCATCATTCTCTATGGATTTCCCCCGGGTTATGGGGCAGTTGGTACGGCAGCTTTATTAAATGTTCCCCGGAGTTTAGTTAAGTTTTTACAAGCTTTACAAGCGCAGGGTTATAATGTGGGAACAATTCCCGAAGACGGGGAAGAAATTATTCAAAAAGTTAAATTTGCCGATGATGAAAATCTCTCTAAACAAAATCGTTTATCGATAGAAACTTTAGAAAATTGGCTAGGTTATCTGTTAACTTCTCGCATTGAAAAACACTGGAAATCTCTGAAAGATGCGGGGATAAAAACTATTGGCGACCAGTATCATTTAGGGGGAATTGAGTTAGGTAATATCTGGATTGGAGTGCAACCACTTTTAGGAATTGCTGGGGATCCGATGCGGTTAATGTTTGAAAAAGATTTAACTCCTCACCCTCAGTATGCAGCCTTTTATCAGTGGTTACAAAAAAATTTTAAGACCGATGCGCTCGTTCATTTTGGTATGCACGGAACCGTCGAATGGCTGCCCGGTTCACCCCTAGGAAATACTGGTTATTCTTGGTCAGATATTTTATTAGGAGATTTACCGAATTTATATATTTATGCCGCTAATAATCCCTCGGAATCTATCCTAGCCAAACGTCGCGGTTATGGGGTGTTAATTTCCCATAATGTGCCTCCCTACGGACGAGCGGGATTATATAAAGAATTGATGATTTTACGAGATTTGATTGCAGAGTTTCGAGAAAATCCTGAGAAAAATTACGCTTTAAGAGATAGTATCCTCCAAAAGATTATTGATACAGGTATCGCTAAAGATTGTCCTTTTCTGGAAGCAGAAAAACAGGGAATAGAATTAACTTTAGAAAATGCCAAATTATTTAGCCGCTATGCACTAACCGATTATTTTGTCAAGGTGTATAATTATCTACAAATCGTCGAACAAAGACTATTTTCTTCGGGTTTACACACTCTAGGAACTGCTCCCAATCAGGAAGAATTAAAAGGTTATCTTGATGCTTATTTTACCGATTTATCTGAGCGAGAATTTCAGCAAATTATCGCTGATGAAGCAACCAATGAAAAGCTTAAAGAAGGCATTGCTATTAAAAATTTATTAGGACAAAATAGCGAAGAATTAACTAATCTTTTGCGGGGATTAAATGGGGAATATGTACCACCGGCACCGGGGGGTGATTTACTCCGGGATGGTGCGGGAGTTTTACCCACAGGACGCAATATACACGCTTTGGATCCCTACCGGATGCCTTCCCCCGCAGCCTACACTCGCGGACGAGAAATCGCCAAAAAACTGCTAGAACAAAACTTAACCGAAAAAGGAAAATATCCCGAAACTGTAGCGGTTTTACTCTGGGGATTAGATGTGATTAAAACTAAGGGTGAATCCCTGGGTATTCTCTTAGAATTAGTTGGTGCGGAACCGGTGAAAGAGGGGACGGGAAGAATTGTCAGGTATGAATTAAAACCTTTAGGGGAAATTGGACACCCGCGCATCGATATTCTGGCTAATTTATCGGGAATTTTTCGGGATACTTTTATCAATATTATCGAGTTATTGGATGATTTAATGCAGCGGGCAGCCGAGATAGAAGAATCGGAAAATGATAATTATATCCGTAAGCACTATTTAGCCTTAAAAAGTCAAGGAATTGACAATGCCAGCGCTCGTTTATTTTCCAATCCTGCTGGGGATTTTGGCTCTTTAGTTAATGACCAAGTAGTAGAGGGAAATTGGGACAATGACAACGAATTAGCGAAAACTTGGGAAAAGCGTAATGTTTTTAGTTATGGTCGTCAAGATAAGGGACAAGCGCGGCCAGAAGTGCTACAACAGTTATTAAAAACCAGTGAAAGTATTATCCAAGAAATTGACTCGGTAGAATACGGTTTAACCGATATTCAGGAATACTACGGCAATACAGGAGGATTAAAATTAGCCGCAGAAAAACAAAGCGGTAAACGGGTGATGACGAGTTTTGTCGAGAGTTTTTCCAATGATACAACTCCCCGCAAATTAGAGGAGGTTTTGCGCTTAGAATACCGCAGTAAATTACTCAATCCTAAATGGGCCAATGCCATGGTTAATCAAGGTTCCGGTGGGGCCTACGAAATCTCCCAAAGAATGACCGCTTTAATTGGTTGGGGCGGTACGGCTAATTTTAGTGACGATTGGGTGTATGATCAGGCAGCCGATACCTACGCTTTTGATACAGAAATGGCGGAAAAATTGCGTCAAGCTAATCCCGAAGCTTTCCGTAATATTGTCGGTAGAATGTTAGAAGCACAGGGTCGCGGTTTTTGGCAAGCAGACCCCGACAAATTAGAGAAATTACAGGAATTATATCAATTGACCGATGAAAAGTTAGAAGGGGTTACTTAGGGTTTGCTGAATAAATCTAAAAACCTTGTTGGATAATATCTTTAGGCTTTTTTGAAATCAAAAAGTGCCAGCGATTGGAGTCAGGTACTTTTTCCCCGAAAATTAGGTAATTGACTCCGGCTCGACTGAGCTCGCCGAACGTCCTGAAAATTGGTACAACCCCACACCCTACACCCCACACCCCACACCCGTTCGGCTGAGCTCACGGCCGAAGCCCACACCCCACACCCCACACCCTGACACCAGGAAAAACTTTTTGCCGCAAACCCTACTTAGGGTTTTCATCGCAACAGGGAATCCTGATGATAATCTGATTTTCCTCCTGTTTTACTCAGCAGACGGATATTTTCAATCAGGATTGATTTTTCTAACGCTTTGGCCATATCGTATAAAGTCAAGGCTGCCACAGATACCGCCGTTAAAGCTTCCATTTCTACCCCAGTTTCCGATTTTGTCACCACTTCTGCGCGAATTTCGTAACCGGGTAACTCTGCTTTCGGGATAATCTGAACATTGATTTTTTGCAGGGGTAAGGGATGGCAAAGGGGAATTAAGGAGGAAGTTTGTTTGGCCGCCATAATTCCCGCTAGTCTGGCCGTCCCTAAAACGTCACCTTTAGGCGCATTTCCCTGTTCTATGGCTTCAAAAGTCGTTTTTAGCATTCTCACTTGTCCTAGGGCGATAGCAGTGCGTTTAGTGGGCATTTTCTCCGATACATCCACCATCTGGGCCTCGCCTTGGCCGTCGAGATGAGATAATTTTTCTTTACCCTCTTGCGTCATTGAATGAACCTGTGCTATAGTAGTTTACTGTTGAGAAAAACAAGGGCTTGTAGCTTAGTGGATTAGAGCGTGTGGCTACGGACCACAAGGTCGGGAGTTCGAGTCTCTCCAAGCCCGTTACATACAATGGCATATACTACAGGAATTAGGAACCTATGGTTCCTAATTTCTTTGGTTTTTTGCCCCATCTTCCCACTTTCCTATACTTTTTAAACAGGATTTAGTATCATCAGCCAGTTTTGCTGGAGTATTTTTTACCCTCAAACAGTGAAAGAAACTAAACTTTTAGGATTGTATGGCATAGAACGAGTTAGTTAGGACGCTTTCAATTTTCAAACTCTTATCGGTCAAGGGTTTCAGCGATTGATTGTCCTAACCACCCCGCTCTTTGCTATATAATACTAAATCTGGTTATTAAAAACTGATTATTTATTCCCCCTTTTGCCTTTTGCCTCTTGCCTTTTGCCTGTCCTTATAAGTAACCTATGCTCAACGGATTTAGTATAATATGAATTCTCCTGCACCTGTGCCGACACCCTTTCAAGTTGCTTTAGAGCGTTACCAGAATGCTCTAAATTATTTAGATACTTCTCATAATAAATCTCTTAAAAAAGCACAGGCTTTAGAAATTATTTCCGCCAGAGATGCTCTTCAGAAACGAATGGAAGCCGAGGCGGAAATTTCCGTTGATATGTCGTTAAAATTAATCGAACAAGATAATAGATTAAAACAGAAAAGTTACAAAATTACTCAAGTTCTTGATTTAGCTGAATATCGGGAGACTTTACCTATTTCTGCTCAGGCTTGGTGGTGGCATTTAGAAAGTAGGGAATCTCTGCATCCTTGCAATCGCTTTGATTGGTTATTGAGAAGCGGTAAACTGGTTTTATTAGGGGTTAATTTTACATTAATCGGAACGATTGCCACTCGGTTTCTTAGTGGTGGTTCAGGTTTGCCAGAAATAGCAGGTGTTATTTTTTCGACTTTCATTTCTTTATTACAAACTGAAAATGCTCTCACACGGACGCGCCAGAAGGGTTTTGTTAAGTTAATGAAATTTCGTAGGATTGCTGAACATTGGCATGAAGAAATACAGTTTTCCGTAACAGTAATAGTCTTTGCTTTTCTCTTGGGAATTTATCTAAATTTCTCTTGGTTTTCTGAGCTTTATAAGCAAGAAGGCAACCGTTTACAATCTCCTCCGCCAGCAAGTCAAGAATTTCCTAATTTAGCTTCAGCCGAAGAGAAGTATTTAAAAGCAATTGAGTTAGATCCAGATAATCTAGATGCTCATTATAAGTTGGCAACACTTTATGAAGAGTTACAGGATTTGACTAATGGGAAGAAACACTATTTAATTGCGGCAAAAGGTGGTTTTATAGATGCTTATAATAATCTCGCTTATTGGTATCTGCGCGATAATAAGAATGCAGAAGCGGTAGAGTTACTGGAAAAAGCTAAGAGATTATTAGCAGAAAAAGATGAAAAACTAGACCAATTTACTGAAGAGGAGAAACGCAATTTAGCAGTACAAAAATATAGTATTTATAAAAATCTAGGCTGGGCCAGATTTAAGCAAAATCGCAGTGAAGATGCAATTCCTAATCTTTTAGTTGCTATTGGTATCGCTGAAAATCCAGCTTATCAGAAATTTATCCGCAATCCCGGTGCTGCTTTTTGTATTTATGCTCAACTTTTAGAAAAAGAAGACAAGAAATTATCTCAGGAAAATTGGCGTAAATGTCTTAATTTAGCTCAAGGGAGGGAAATTAACACAGAGGAAGAACAATGGTTATATGAAGCGAGGAAAAAAATTAAAGTGAAGTAAAATTTACTGACTATTCTCTGAGTAAAGCGCTAAATCCTTCTTGCTGAAAATGCTTATCAAAAGTTAATATTTCATAAATTTCCAGTTGTCTCATAATCTGCATGGAAGCACAATCGGTTAAACTGTAACCTTTGTCTAATCGTTTTTTATAAAAATCAAAAGCTTGCTGAAATTGTTCACTGGTTTGGGGAATGATTATAGTTTTGCTGTCATTGCGTAAATCCAGAAGTGTTGAACGTCGAAAAAAGTCACACAAAAACGCCTATTATAGATAGGATGTAGAAGTAAAGATGGCTCTTCGTTACTCTTTATGCTAAATCAACAGACAAGATGCCAAAATAACATACTTCTAACCCAAAAATTCCGAAAGTTTCTCAAGCCATAGCCTCTCCGTTTTATTAGTTTAAGTTTATTGTTGATTCCCTCGACCACTCCATTCGTTGTCCTTGGCTCGAAATAATACCATTTCTCTAAATGAAAACTACACATCGAATTTAAGTCACCCTTTTTAAGGGGGATTTAGGGGGATTAAACTTCTGTAGTCAGACTTTGGAGAATTGGTATAACTTCTATATTATCCCGGCTGATCGCAAATGGTTTACCCGTTTAGCTGTGGGGGCGGTTATTTATCACACCCTCGAATCCCTCGGTTTAAAATATCCCACCGTCACCGAAGAACATCGTCAAGCTTTACTGAAAGCCAAAGAAATCCTCGAAAACGAGCCAGATTAAAAATGGAAGAAAATCCCCAAAAAGCGATAATTGCCGGAAAATCGATCGTATAATCAATGTCGATTTTCAAGAATTCCCCCTATGAATTATCGCATCGATCGCCGCACCTATGCAGAAACCTACGGCCCCACCGTCGGAGATAAAGTTCGCCTGGCAGACACGGAATTATTTATCGAAGTCGAAAAAGATTTCACCACCTACGGCGATGAGGTAAAATTCGGCGGCGGTAAAGTAATTCGCGATGGGATGGGCCAATCCCCCATTTCTAGGGAAGATGGGGCGGTAGATTTAGTGATTACTAATGCCTTAATTCTCGACTGGTGGGGCATCGTTAAAGCCGATGTGGGCATTAAAGACGGCAAAATTTATAAAATCGGTAAAGCGGGCAATCCCCACATTCAAGATAATGTCGATATTATTATCGGTCCTGCTACCGAGGCATTAGCCGGGGAGGGGATGATTTTGACAGCAGGGGGGATTGATGCCCATATTCATTTTATCTGTCCCCAACAAATTGAGACAGCGATTGCGTCGGGGATTACCACGATGATTGGTGGCGGGACCGGACCTGCGACGGGAACTAATGCCACCACCTGCACCCCGGGAGAATGGAACATCTATCGAATGCTAGAGGCCGCCGAAGCTTTCCCGATGAATTTGGGTTTTTTGGGTAAAGGCAATAGCAGTCAGCCGGAAGGACTAGCGGAACAGGTAAAAGCGGGGGTAATTGGCTTAAAACTCCATGAAGATTGGGGAACCACTCCGGCAGCCATTGATACCTGTTTAAGCGTGGCCGATAAGTACGATGTGCAGGTGGCGATTCATACGGATACTCTCAATGAGGCCGGTTTTGTTGAGGCCACTATCGCCGCTTTTAAAAATCGCGTCATTCACACCTACCACACGGAAGGGGCCGGCGGTGGTCATGCTCCCGATATTATCAGGGTTTGCGGGGAAATGAACGTTTTACCCTCCTCTACCAATCCCACCCGTCCCTATACGACGAATACCTTAGAGGAACACCTCGATATGTTGATGGTTTGTCATCATCTAGACCGGAGTATTCCCGAAGATGTGGCTTTTGCTGAATCCCGCATCCGCCGAGAGACTATTGCCGCCGAGGATATTCTCCACGATTTAGGGGCTTTTAGCATCATTTCCTCCGATTCTCAAGCGATGGGACGGGTGGGGGAAGTAATTATCCGCACTTGGCAAACTGCCCACAAAATGCGGGTACAACGGGGCAGACTGACCGGGGAAACGGGAGAGAATGATAATCTGCGGGCAAGACGATATATTGCTAAATATACGATTAATCCTGCTATTACCCATGGTGTCTCCGATTATGTCGGTTCCATCGAGGTGGGCAAATTAGCCGATTTGGTTCTCTGGAAACCGGCATTTTTTGGCGTAAAACCGGAAATTGTCCTGAAAGGCGGTTTAATCGCCTGGGCGCAAATGGGCGACGCTAATGCCAGTATTCCCACACCCCAACCGGTTTATATGCGTCCCATGTTTGCCTCTTTTGGTGGTGCGATCGCCAAAACTTCCTTGACATTTGTTTCTAAATATGCTATGAAAGCGGGCATTCCTGAGAAGTTAAAGCTGAAAAAAACCGCCGTGGCAGTGTCGAATACGCGCAATATCAGTAAGGCTAGTATGAAGCTAAATGACGCTTTACCGCGCATGGAAGTTAATCCCGAAACCTACGAGGTGCGTGCTGACGGAGAATTATTAATCTGTGAACCGGCTACGGTTTTACCCATGGCCCAACGCTATTTCCTATTTTGAATGCGATTTCAGAAAACGGGTTTTTTCAAAAAATCCGTTTTCTTTTTGAATCAACGGTTAAGGATTAGTAGGAAAATTTGGGAAAAATAACTTAACTAATCCTGCCATTAGTGCAGTAACAATAGCAACAAAGATGGTTCGATTAGTAAATTCCAAGTTATCTAGGCGTTTATTCACGCCTGTTAATTCTCCTTTAACATTTGCTAGGTCAACTCTTAAATTATTCACTTCTTCAGATAACTTGTCTATTTTACTATTAAGTTGTTCAGATAATCTGTCTATTTTGCCATTAAGTTGTTCAGATGACTTGTCTATTTTGTCATTAACTTCTTTGAATTGTCCTACAATAAAGTCTTTTAATTCTTTGAGGTCGTTTTCTGTAAATGTTGCCATTGTGTGACCCTCCTAGTAATTGTTTGTGATACCAATAATTTCACCCCTAAGTTTAACTCCTAACCCTTAATCAGTCAAATTGCATCGAAGTTGCATCACCAGAAGGAATAAAACTGGCCCAATAAAAAGGATGTTTTTGCTTCTCACCCTTGAGCATTCCTAGTTGAATTTGTCGTAAAGCTTCACTGCGTCCTTCTCCTTTTTGTAAGCGTCCATAATAGGCAACCATTAAATCTTTAGTCGCGTCATCAGATACTTTCCAAAGGCTAATTAATTGGCTTTCACTACCTGCTATAACTAAAGCGCGGCGCAATCCATAAACTCCCTGACCGATTTTAATATCTCCTTTCCCCGTATCGCAAGCGGAAAGCACAACTAATTTGGTTCCGACTAAGTTTAAATTGGTAGTTTCTAAAGCAGTCAAAACACCATCATCTCCTGCACTTTGACCGATTGTAACTCCTGCTAAAACTAACCCAGAACGCAATAAAGGATTCTCAATCACATTACGTTCACCTTGTAGGGGCGAATTGCGTTCGCCCGGATTGCGTTCGCCCGGATTGCGTTCACTCAAATTGCTTTCTGGTTTAAAAAAACCATGGGTAGCGATGTGGAGAATATTCGGTTTTTTCACTTGTTTGACGGCGTTTTCTGTGGCTTGAGAACCAGTTAAAACAGTGGCTTGAGGTAAGATATTTTTAATCGCTTTAGCTTCTTGTTCTGTACCCGGAAGACCGGGAAAAGTAAACTCAGACAGGTCGATGGAACGAGTGAGAGCGACTTTTTCCCCTGCTTTACCGTAGAAAGGATCAGCTACAATAAGCGGAGATTGTTGACTAGCAAATTTATCTTTAAGACGCAGTAAATCCCGTCCAGAAGTGAGATAAGTAATATGATAATTTTCCACTAAGTATTGATTATTTTCATCTACTAAAGCTTCAAAGGGAATTAAATTAAGTGCAGCATCAGGAGAAAGCAGAATTGTTTTAGTATTGCCTAATAATTGACGGATAGGCTGCATCAATATCTCATCAAGTTGACGCGCTGATTCTTTGAGTTGGGGAATAGGAGTTTGTGCGTCTGCAAGATTGTCACGAAAGTAAATTAATTTGTCCTCAATCGGTTTAGCTTCCCCTAAATCCTTCGCTTTGATGTCACCATTAGGATAGAGAATATAAACAGCATAGCGAGGAATGCCAAAACTATCATTTTTAGGATTATAAGGTTGATAGCGGACTATTTCAACTAAAGCAGCATCAGCAGGAATTAGCTTTTGAATCCCTTCCAGGGTAATGGGTTGGGATAGGCTACGAAATTCGGCACTACGAACACCGATTTTACCCTCTATTTCTTTTGCTTTTTCGGTAACTTCGTTAATTTGTTGACGGTAAATTTCTGGGTTTTTAATATCTTCAGGCTTTTTAAAAGTCAGGTTAGATAGTTGAGTCCGAACTTCAATCAGTTGAGTTAATAATCGTTGACTTTCGAGGTCATCAGTACGTTGTCGGAGAATTTGTAAGCTATTGGTTGAAACATCTAAAATTCGTCCTTTACGTTCTAAGATAGTTTTCAAGGCGAGACGGGTTGCTTCTGGGTTATTGGGTGCGGCTTGAAGATTGAGGGAAATCACCGAATTAGTCGTCCCTAAAACCTTTGCCATATAATCTTGTTTTTGCTTGTCATCCCCCATTTTTAGATTTTCTGAGAGGTTGTATTCTTCTACTGCAAGTCCTTGAGTGAGATAATTAATGGCTTGAGGAATGTCATCTTGAGACTGGTAAAATACAGCCAAATTGATGAGACCGGTGGCGGTATTGGGATGGTTGTCTCCTAATTGTTGTTTCCTGATAGCTAAAGCCTGTTTGTAGAGGGGTTCGGCTTCACTGTATCTTCCTTGAACTCTGTAAAGTCCTGCCAAATTGTTGAGACTGGTGGCGGTTAGGGGATGGTTGTCTCCTAATTGTTGTTTCCAGATAGCTAAAGCTTGTTTGTAAAGGGGTTCGGCTTCACTGTATCTTCCTTGAGACTCGTAAAGTACAGCCAAATTGTTGAGACTGGAGGCGGTAGAGGGATGGTTGTCTCCTAATTGTTGTTTCCTGATAGCTAAAGCTTCTTTGTAGAGAGGTTCGGCTTCACTATATCTTCCTTGAGACTCGTAAAGTTCAGCCAAATTGTTGAGACTTTGTGCGGTATCGGGATGGTTGTCTCCTAATTGTTGTTTCCTGATAGCTAAAGCCTGTTTGTAGAGGGGTTCGGCTTCGCTGTATCTTCCTTGAGACTCGTAAAGTGCAGCCAAATTGTTGAGACTGGTGGCGGTATCGGGATGGTTGTCTCCTAATTGTTGTTTCCTGATAGCTAAAGCTTGTTCTGCTAGAGGAATCGCCTCGTTATATTTCCCCTGCTGATACAATTGAATAACTTGCTGAGTTAGCCTCTCTGCTTCGGCTAATTTATCTTGCGGTGAAACCTGAGAAATCACCTGTCCCACCGTTGGGTTTAACATGACTCCCGATAATCCCATCATCCCGGTAATGACGACAACCGCTATCCCTGATTTGATTGATACTTTCATTGGTCTTTTATCCCTAGAGTTTATTGATAGGCAAAAACATTAACTTGAATAGATTTGTCGGGTTGAGCCTTGTGCTGTAGTAAAATTCTGATTTTTTCTGCTGTTTCACTACTAAAAACAACCTCACCACAGTTATAGCATTACTTTAAGGCAGAGCCTTAGATATTGTGTTCCAAGGCTTTGCCTTGGAACAAGGGGACAAGGAGAATTTGTTTTAAGTACCATAATTAGTATAAGGCCGTTTATAAGGTGGTTGCAGTCCCAAAACAATATCCTCCCTCTTAACACCCATTGAAATTAAATCCTCTGCTGGATTCAATTCCGTTAAATTTTGTTGTAGCCAAATCTTATTATCACGAATATCAAAATGAACAATCGAGCGGTAAACTCGTTTTAAACCTTCCCATCCTACATTCATCCACTGATAATGATCCCGTTCCACATCAAATATTAATTGTACTTCTACGTCTTCACCGGTAACATCTTCTGCTACATAGCGACTTAACAAATTTTGCACTGCTTGACGATATTTTATGAGTTTATCTTTATCCATTGTGTAATTACCTCCGTACAAAAGTAGTAGCCATTATCCATAATTTATAGTAATTTCAAATAAGTTGTAGGGGCGAAGCATTCGGATAAGAAATCTACGGTTTCAGCGATAGGTTATTGCCCGAATGCTTCGCCCCTACGGGAGTGCTATAACTTCCATCCTTACTCCCTCTTTAAAATTTCATTAATTGTTTTAGCCAATTCCTGAACCTGCGAAGTATCCCCTAACTGATTATAAGTCCCCTTCGCCTTGGTTAACCACTGTATCGCCTCATTCTTATTTCCCAAGAGACGATAAGCTATTCCTAAACCCGCTTGTATCTCCGCTTGCACTGACAAATTCTGCGTATTTGTTGCCAGTTTTAACGCCTTATCATAAGGTTTTTTTGCCAACTGAGGCAACCCTATCTTAAGGTAAGTATCCCCTAACAGTTGATAAACCGTAGCAACCTGACTATTTTGCTTCACCAATCCTTCTAATACCTCAACCGCATCCCCATACAACCCATAACCTCGATAAAGATGCGCTAAAACTAACCCTGCTTCCTCCGGGGATAATTGCTGCTGTTGAACAGCTTTAACAGCATCTAAAACCGTTTTCTTCGTCTGTTCATCTAATACTGTAAACCCGACGTTTTCATCATCACGTCTAGAAGACGCACCATTATCAGCTTCTATGGTTACTCGATATCGCTTTCCTGCTTCCAGAGGAGGTTCACCGGGATAGACTATCTCAGTTTTATTTGTCTGCGTTTCCCAATTAACCCCATCTATTTTGATAGTATAATTAGTTGCACCCGGAACAGCATTCCACCGCAGTGGAGGACGATTGGTAATAATATTCGTTTCACGGGGAGTAATTAGGTAAGGTAATTTTGCTAAAACTTTCTCTTTATTTCCTGTTGGACGGAGGGTTGTATTATTACTATTGGGAAGTGAAATCACAGGATTTCCCCGAGGACAGCCACTAGAAACAATATACTTTCCTGTTTTAACCGTCCAAGTCTGTTGATTACTACAATAAACCTTAACGGAAGCGTTGGCTGCTACTTCTAAATTATCATCAAAACTGAGGGTAAGTCCGACAGAAGCGGGAAGAGATTTCTTCCATTGTGGTTTTTTAACGGTAACTTTCCCTTTTACCTGAAAAATTGTGTTAACTCCAACAGTGTTGCTAAAAGTCGCCGCCGGAAATCCTACCGTAATTAATATCAGGGAAATGGGGGTAAAGATTTTGAGAAATTTATTCATGACTAGAATCAATTGGGGTTTGGCTTTAATTAGGTTCGTTGTTGAACTTTAGTCCTCATCTCAGAAAACGGGGTTTTTAAAAAACCCCGTTTTCTCGTTCGCCCAAAATGTAGGAGAACCTATTTTTTTCAAAACTACCCTTCTATTTTAACTATTTTTTAGCTTCATGTAAATAAGCTAAGACGCATTTAAAGCACTTATTCTTAAGATTAGCCGAATCTCCCCCAATCCCTTTACTGTTGCCTCTTGCCTCTTGCCTCTTGCCTCGTCTCAACAAGCAATTTAAATGCTTAACAGCTTATTTTCTGCCTTGAAACATTTGCAAGAGTTCTTTTGTGTCCTTTGTGTCTTTGTGGTTCTTTCCACTCGCTCACCAGCAGGACTGTATCTTAGAATACATTTTACCCACCAAACCTAAGAGAGCCAAAATTATTCCAAGCGGTTCGCGGTCATTGGTTAACAGAGAGGGAACTCTTGACATCGGGTTTTAGACTTGGCGTTCAACGAGGATGCCTGTCCTACTCGTCAGGATTTTGCCCCTGCCCGCTCCCTCCCATTGCTTGACATAAATCCCGCAATAGTGCTACAATGAGAAGCTGGCTTAAGCCAAAGACAGCAGGTGCCAAACAGCTTAAATACCCTGCCGAGGTCAAAGCGAGAAAACAGCAGCCAAAAAGACTAAAGAGAGATTTTTTCTGTCTCGGTCGTGCCTGAACTGAATTCTCTCCACTCAACCCCGGCGCTACAAGGGGTTATTTTTGTGCCTGTGGAACCGATCCCCCGCATACAGGAGGTGAACAAGGGATGGGGAGAAGCAGAGAAAGCAAGGGAGTAATTCTAGAAGAATTAAAAACCTCCCTGAGCGAAGCTCAATTAACGATGGTCATCGACTATCAAGGTTTAACCGTCGCCGAAATCAGCAATCTACGCCGCAAATTGCGCCCCACGGGAACGATTTGTAAAGTCACCAAAAATACTTTGATGGGCTTGGCGATCGCTGAAGATAGTGGCTGGGAACCGATGAAAAGCCTTTTATCGGGAACATCCGCCTTTCTGCTCGTAAAAGAGGATATCGGTGGAGCTTTCAAGGCCTATCAAGAGTTCAAAAAAGAAAGCAAAAAAACCGAATTGCGCGGCGGTGTCCTCAAAGAAGGGACAAAAGGTCAACTGTTGACGGAAGATCAGCTCAAAGCGATCGCCGATTTACCGTCGAAAGAACAGTTAATCGCTCAGGCAGCCGGAGCAATCAACGCCATTGCCGCCAAACTGGCCCGCAGCATCAACGAAGTTCCCGCATCTTTGGCCCGTGCCGTCGATGCCGTGGCCCGTCAAGAAGAAAAAGAAGCGGCTTAATACCGCGCCAATCAATCACTTACAAACAATTAGGAGTCTAACCCATGTCTGCTGTAGCTGAAATCTTAGAAAAACTCAAAACCCTGACCCTCTTAGAAGCTGCGGAATTAGTCAAAGGTATCGAAGAAACCTTTGGAGTTAGTGCCGCCGCTCCGACCGGTGGCATAATTATGGCTGCCCCCGGGGCTGCTCCCGCGGCCGCCGCTGAAGCTGTGGAAGAACAAACCGAATTTAACGTCGTTCTTGAAGAAGTTCCCGCCGACAAGAAAATTGCTATCCTCAAGGTAGTGCGCGAATTGACCGGTTTAGGACTCAAAGAAGCGAAAGACCTAGTAGAAGCCGCTCCCAAAGCGGTTAAAGAAGGCACTAACAAAGATGATGCCGCCGCCGTCAAGAAAAAACTGGAAGATGCCGGGGCAAAAGTTAGCGTTAAATAGATTGCCACTGATTCTGGGGATGTAGATTACATCCCCAGACAAGCCGAAAAGCTCATTTCCTGATACTATAGGATTGTTATAGCAGTCTTGTAGGATGTCCAACCATGGAAAGCGTCGCTTACATTTTAGTTTTAACTATGGCTTTGTCGGTAATTTTCTTCGCCATCGCCTTCCGGGAACCTCCCCGGATTCAAAAGTAAATTTCTTAACTCCGTTTAGGTTAATAATTTTCTTCCCTGAGCCGCCCGCTTGTCAAAAGCAGGTTAGCGGCTCTGGTTTTCGTATTTAAAGGCTTAAATTAAAGGTTCCCCTCACCGAGCGCCTCCTATGCAATGCCCTAATTGTCAGCATACCGATAGTCGCGTTTTAGAGTCCCGTTCCTCCGAAAACGGTCAGAGCATTCGTCGTCGTCGTGAATGCTTACAATGTAAATATCGCTTCACCACCTACGAGCGCATCGAATTCGTGCCGATCACGGTGATTAAAAAAGATGGTAAACGGGAATCTTTTGATCGCTGCAAACTGCTGCGGGGGATCGTCCGCGCTTGCGAAAAAACCGGCATTCCCCACTCAAGATTAGAGGCGATCGTCAATGATATCGAATCCCGTCTGCAGCAAGACTCAAAACGGGAGGTAACAAGTCAGGAGATCGGTCAATTAGTCCTAGAATACCTCCGGCAGGAATCGGAAGTGGCTTATGTTCGCTTTGCTTCGGTTTACGGCAATTTTCAGGGAATTAGAGACTTTATCGCCGCTTTAGCGCTGCTGCAATCCTCCGAAATCGAACGCGCTCATCCTTCTTGGTCTCCAGTGGAAGAAGCCAGCGTGATCACCTCGTCTTAAATAGTTCCCGATTCAGTTATAATTAGGATCCCTTGTGCTATTTAAAGCCCAAGCTCTGGTTGGATTCTTAAAAGTCATTCTTGAGGCGGATTGCCTCCAAGAAAGCCGGATGCGGCAGTTCATCCCCTAGGCCCTGCCTAGGAACTAAATTAGGAGGCATCTCCTGTATTTAGAAACTGTACATCACATAGGAGGAAAAACCTACGGAAATTCCGAGGCCCAAACAACGTACATGACCACCCAAAAAACCGCAAACAAAAACATAGGCTTTACCCATGAAGATTTTGCCGCCCTTCTAGACAAATACGATTATCATTTCAGTCCGGGAGATGTTGTCGCCGGGACTGTTTTCAGCATGGAACCCCGGGGAGCGCTCATCGATATCGGTGCTAAAACCGCCGCTTTTATCCCCGTGCAGGAGATGTCGATCAACCGCGTCGATAATCCCGAAGAGGTTTTACAGCCCAACGAAACTCGGGAATTTTTCATTCTTACCGACGAGAATGAAGATGGACAGCTAACCCTGTCGATCCGTCGCATTGAGTATATGCGCGCTTGGGAACGGGTGCGTCAATTGCAAAAAGAAGATGCTACCGTGCGCTCGAATGTTTTCGCCACTAACCGTGGTGGGGCATTAGTCAGAATTGAAGGTCTCCGCGGCTTTATCCCCGGTTCTCACATTAGCACCAGAGAAGCGAAAGAGGATTTAGTTGGTCAGGAATTGCCCTTAAAGTTTTTAGAAGTGGATGAAGATCGCAACCGTCTGGTTTTAAGTCATCGTCGCGCTTTAGTGGAACGCAAGATGAACGGTTTAGCCGTGGGACAGGTGGTAATCGGTTCCGTGCGCGGAATCAAGCCCTACGGTGCTTTCATCGATATTGGTGGAGTCAGTGGTTTACTGCATATTTCCGAAATCTCTCACGATCACATTGACACCCCCCACACGGTTTTCAATGTCAATGATGAGTTAAAAGTGATGATTATCGATCTCGATGCCGAAAGAGGTCGCATTTCCCTCTCGACTAAACAATTAGAACCAGAACCGGGAGATATGCTAAAAAATCGCCCGTTAGTGTTTGAAAAAGCTGAAGAAATGGCGATTAAATACCGAGAAAAACGTCTAGCGGAAGCGGAAGGTCGGACCGTCTCGGAAGTAGTGGAAGAAATCGAAATCCCCCCCGCCTTGGAGGAGGAAGATTTAGTTCTCGCCGCCACCGAGGAGTAAGTCAGTTATCAGTGATCAGTTATCAGTGATCAGATTTGAGTTTTAAGTGTACAGTATTAAATAGAAGTTTCCTACTGTCTTTTCACTGATTACTGTTTACTGATCACTGATCACTGAAACGTCTCCCAACTCCCCGTTTAATTTCAATCTTCAGACACTGCCGATAAATCCTGTAATTCCAGTCATCTCCTCACTAATATTGGCATCGAGGAAACGATCCAAGTCATCAAAAGTGGTTCCGTAGGCAATAGTGCTATCGTGGTATCCTTTCAGACTGACGGTATGTTGAGCAAAAACTTGGTGGAGATGGGGTAAACCGATGAGATAACTGTAGGTAGTAGCTCCGATGGCTAAATCCTTGCCCATTTCTTTGGTAGCCGACTCTAAACGAAAAGCGGCGTTGACTGTATCCCCGATCGCCGTATAATCTGGATGTTCACCGCTGCCAGTATTGCCGACCATGGCATAACCAGTGTTCACTCCCGCACCGATGCGTAATTTAAAGGGTAAGGGATATTGTTCGCTTAAGGCGCGAGTCATGTTATGTAGTTGCGTAATTGCTTGAAAAATTTGCAAGATATCGTCTTGATCGACTTCCTGTTGGCCGTGAAACCAGATGGCCATGATCGCATCACCAATATATTTATCTACCCAACTGCCAGAACTGCGGACAATACCCCCGGCATGGCGAAACCAACTGCCAATCAGAGAAGAAAGCACTTTTTCGTCTAATTGCCTCGTTAAAGCCGTAAAATTCCGCATATCCACCACCATCACCGATGTTAAGCGCCGTTCATGGACGGCGGAGGTGAGGGTATCCCATTCTAAATTGCGCGGTTGCTTGCCCACATTGGTGGGAGTAGGACGATAGAACTGCACCTCGGTTTTGCCAAAGGTGATCTGATCTTGGCTATGGATAGTCACTGGAATGGCCACCCTTCTGCCATTGACAAAAGTTCCATTGAGACTACCGAGATCGATCAGATAAAAATCCCCTGTTTCCGTGGATTGTAAAATAGCGTGATTGCGAGAGATACAGTGATCCTTAATCACGATATCGTTATCTTTGCCCCGTCCGATTGTCCAGCAAGATTTCCCCACGAGAGGGAAAAAACGCTGGCCCTTCTCGGTATGGAGTAGTAAATAGGGATTTTGTCCTGGTAGTATATCCACGGGTGCATAAGCGGCAATAGATAGACTGCACTAATTATATAGTTTATTCTATTAAGCCAGAGAAGCGGTAATCCAAAATAAACCATCGACTAAAATTGTACTCAATACGGCTCCGCTAAATGCCCACCAATGACATACCCTTTTTTGCAAAGGATAGATACCGATCGCTAAGAGCAGGTTGAGCAGCACAATCGCCCAACTGATGCCCCAGGGGGTCTCAATTTGGGCTAAGGCGTTATGAAATATCGGCGATACTAGGTTGGGGTCTAGTTCCACGGTCATTAATTGTCGCCAGTAGGGAATTAGTCCCGTTAGATAGAAATATAAATCGGTGATGGCGGTTCCTAACAAAGAACCCAGATAGAAAAGATTGCCCACTTTGCCGCGACCTTTGCATAATCCCCAGAGAACAAAGGGCAGCCCGATCGCTTCCATGGGAATATGGATCAACGGTTCCCAACGCCACCAACCCCAGTACAGAGAACCTGCTAACCAACTCCAACTAAAGCCCAAAAGTAAATCCCCCCAAAGACTGATTTTTGCTTGTTTGAGCAGCCAAACCCCTAACCCCACCCAGAAAAAGGTTAAACCTAGGCTAACTTCGGGATAGTAGCGCACTAGGGGCGCTTGTATGAATACGGGGACTGATACCAGAAATGCTGCTGTCCAAAAGACGGATTGACATTTTTCCCAGTTAGGGGCTAGGGGTTTCAGGCGATCAGGATTGCTGGGAACTAGGGTAGAGTTGAGCAAAGGATTTCAGAATTGTTACGAAACTTTACTTATATTAAGATACATCATTCTCTCTCCACTATATCCCCTCTGGAAGATTTTGATAAAGTGAACTACTCTCAAGGTCGTTGAGAGCTTCCTATTTCACGGGGGATTGCCTCAAGACGGACTTACGCCCAGCTTTTGGTCTTACATCCCCTCTATGGGCAGTATCGCGCTTTTCCTAACGACAATACCCTTCGACGTAGCTCAGGGCAAGCTTCGGCTTTGCTCAGTACAAGTAAGTATCCGTAAGGCTTCATTTTTGATATTTGTTGCCGCATTTATGTCACGGTCATGAGTTGTCTGACAATGTTCACAAGTCTATGTTCTAACATCAAGTGGCAAACTAACCACTTGATTTATAGCGTTTCCTGTTCGCAAGAGGTGCATTATCGATGTTAAAAAGCTTAATCAGCAAAGGTTTAGCTGTACCACACAGGCGTGAGAACTAATATATAAACTTCATCTATTAAACCCAGATTCCGCACTTCACTAAGTAGCATAGTAGTAGTATGTAAATTTATAGCCAAGGGCAATCACTCTGGCAATAAACATCCGTATTTTTTAGGCAATAGTTTTCGTAGTACGGATTAGAGAATGTCAATATTAGGCTCTTCTGGTTTTCGTGTGTTAATTTTTGTTATAAATTAAAGCAAGCAAACAGCTTAAGTCGAAGATGTTCAAAATTGGTAAATCCATAACTTATTCTTTTAATAAGCTTTATTTTGGTATTCATTCCCTCAATTAATCCGTTGGTTGTATTATTTTCAAAGTAATTACAGATACCCTGCAAATGCTTCTGGATCATGCTGGCACTACTTTGATATAATATCCCGCCTATTCTTATCCATTTTTCCAATTTTCTCTCAGCACCTCTGAACGTCTTACAACCTTGATAAATTTGTCTTATTTCTTCTTTCATTTCCTAGTCTATTCCCAAGCATAGATGTTCTTTCAGGATAACTTCTAGTTGTTGTTTTTGCTCGTCCTTTAAGTCCTCTTTATTCTTCCATAATAAATGAGGTAATCCTTTTTCATGCACCCCCATTAACTTTCTCAATTTATTAAGCTCGTCATTAATGATATCCATTACATGAAAACGGCCATAGATGATTTTAGCATTAGGAAATAATTCCTTGATCACTGCTGTAAATCCTGACCACATATCGACGCTCACTTCTTTCATCTTCTCCCGAACTGCGTCTGGCTGTGCTTTTAAGGCTTCCATTAATTCTTCTTGCTTATGTCCTTGAATCACATCTAGTAAAATTTTATTGTTCAAATCTACGACCGTTGTGATGAAATCTTTATGTCCTTTTAAGTTACTATAGCAAGTCTCACACCTGTGTGGCACAGTTAAACCTTTGCTAATTAAGCTTTTAAACATTAATAATGTACCTTTTACGAACAGGAAACGCTATAAATTCATCTAAACTTATTCGTTCTGGTGCTTCCCACTCTTCCTTTTCTAGTTCTTTAGCACAGTGATTAAATATTAACTCAACTTCTTCCCATCCTAACCCTTCTTCCCGACTTATTTCTTCGATGCTACAATTTTTTACTCTCTCATAAATCATCGATTCATAGCGGATTGTATGATGCTGTCTTAATCTCATAAAACTCAGTCTTTCGCTGATATACTTTTGGCACTTTTGACAATGAAACTGACGGCGTGGTACTTATAAATATACCCGACTGCCTAATATTGATAAATCTCTGACTAGATTATACTCTGCCTGATTAATTCTGTCCAAGATTTGATGGCAATTCGGACATTGAATTGTTTCATTTAAAAGAGCGAGCTTTAGGAAAATTGTCTGAGCAATTTTTTGATAATTGACCACTGTTACATTTGGTAAATCGAGGAGTTGATCAAAATTTATCCACCTAACTCACCTCCTGTTCTGTGTTACTATCATACCATGCTCACACAGAACCTAGAAAGGCCAATGCGTCTTAGTCTAGAATTGTGATAGAACAGATAGTAATCCCCTAAACCCTTGACAATAAGCAGCTGAACAATGGGATTAAGCTCCTTGCCCGTTCACGAATCATTTAGAATTGCTGTAGCTACTCAATTAAAGTAGTATTTGCCTGAAAGAGGGCAAAAAATCTAGAAAATCTAAATAACTAAACCCAAAATCTAGGACAGAAATATGGAAACTCTGACGTTTAGTCAACCAATGCAGTTAACTGCATTACCCACGCAAGATGAACTTCCCTGCGATGATGGAGTACCGATGGAAACTCAAAGGCATAAATGGCAGATGGATCTGTTAATAGACAGTATATCCCCTTGGCTAGACCGACGAGAAGATGGTTATGCCAGTGGCAATATGTTCGTCTATTTCAGTACAGCACAACTGAAAAATCAAGACTTCAAAGGACCTGATTTTTTTGCCGTCTTAGGTGTACCAAAAGGAGAGCGAAAAAGTTGGGTTACTTGGGAGGAGGGAAAAGCTCCCGATGTAGTGATTGAACTCCTCTCGGAAAGCACCGCCCAAATAGATAAAAACGAGAAAAAACAGATTTATCAAGATAAGTTACGAGTGCCTGAATATTTCTGTTACGATCCTTTTAACCCTGAAGATTTTGCCGAATTTGTCTTAGTTGATGGCCTATATGAACCACGGCAACCCAACGAGAAAGGATGGCTAATCAGTGGTCGTTTGGGATTAGCTTTAGTTCGTTGGCAGGGAGAATATAGAGGGGTAACAACCGTCTGGATTCGCTGGGCGACTTTAGATGGAATCTTGTTACCAACCCCGCGAGAGTTGGCTGAAGAAGCACAACAGAAAGCTGAGGCAGCACAACAGCAAGCTGAGGCAGCACAACAGCAAGCTGAGGAAGCACAACAGAAAGCTGAGGAAGCCGAAGAAAAAGCCGAACGATTGGCGGCTAAACTCAGGGAATTGGGGATTAATCCCGAAAGTCTCTGAATTTCTCTGGGTGGATTTTGGTAGTCCCACTAGCCTAGAGTTGACAATTTGGGCAGGGTGGGTTATGATGCCACAGGTTAACGGTAAACTCGTTTATGGCTGACTTCCAACTAACCACTCCTGTGGCCTTCCTGATTTTCAATCGACCAGACACGACGCCGAGGGTGTTTGAAGCCATTCGTCAGGCGAAACCACCTAAGTTATTAGTGGTTGCCGACGGTCCGCGTCCAGATAGAGCCGATGATATTGAAAAGTGTAAGGCCGCCCGTGCAGTTATCGAGGGTGTGGATTGGGATTGTGAGGTGTTGACGGATTATTCTGATTTAAATTTAGGATGTGGTAAGCCTCCAGCGACAGGAATTACATGGATATTTGAGCAGGTGGAAGAAGCAATTATTCTTTAAGATGATTGCCTACCTCATCCAACTTTTTTCCGCTTTTGCGAGGAACTACTAAGCTACTACCGACATGATGAAAGGATAATGGTCATTTCAGGAAATAATTTTCAATTTGGGCGCAGTCGTACGGATTACAGTTACTACTTCTCTCGCTACAATCATATCTGGGGATGGGCAAGTTGGCGGAGAGCTTGGAAATACTTTGATTATGGTTTGAAACTGTGGCCAAAAATTAGAAAAGAAAACTGGCTCACATCTATCCTAGAAAATCGAAAAGTAGTAAAATACTGGACTAAAAACTTTCAGAGAACTTATGAAGGAGATCCTACTGTGTGGGATTATAGATGGACGTTTGCCTGTTGGATTCAGAATGGTCTAACTATCCTTCCTAATGTAAATTTAGTTAGTAATATTGGATTTGGTGAAGATGCTACTCATACAATTGCTAGTAAAAGTAGAGTGGCAAATCTTCCTGTTAAAGAAATGAATTTTCCGTTAAAACATCCTCCATTTTTGCTGCGTCATGTTGAGGCAGATGATTTTACTGATCGTAATCTCTTTGACTCTAGCTTGTTCTCCAGATTCTTGAGAGGATGTTTGAAAAGGGTCACAGGTAGCGTAGTCGTCTAGGCAAGCCGCCTCAACATGAGTCGAATCATCTTCCTTACCCTTAGAACATCTATATCTCTACACTACCCCTAGTGGTCTCCTGACTTTTCAAACATCCTCTAAGAGTTTAGACTGATTCTCGCCTTGCTCAACCGTCGCCGGGGAGAGAGTTGAGGATTTGTGCCGCTTTGGGTTGACAATTTGGTCGGGATAGTTCAAAATAACAGAGGTTAAGAGTAAATTCGTCTATGACTGACTTCCAACTGACCACTCCTGTCGCCTTCCTGATTTTCAATCGACCTGATACGACGGCGAGAGTATTTGAAGCCATTCGTCAGGCAAGACCATTATGAAGAAAGCACCGATAGCATTTTTTGCTTATAAGCGACCTGGACATACATTGCGGTCTTTGGAATCTTTAGCTCGGAATGAGGGAGCAGCAGAAAGCGAACTATTTATATTTTGTGATGCCCCTAAGCGACAAGAAGATCAGGAATATGTCAAACAAGTACGAGAAGTAATTAGGAGTAAAAAGTGGTGTGGGACAGTTAACATTATTGAGAGGGAAACTAATTTAGGGCTTGCAAACTCGATTATTAGAGGCGTGACAGATCTATGTGATGAATATGGTAGTGTGATCGTAATTGAAGATGATTTGATACTATCTCCATTTTTCCTTGACTACATGAACAAAGCTTTAAACCTCTATAAAGATGCTCACCATGTCATGCAAATATCTGGATATATGTTTCCGGTAAAGCTTGAACTGGAAACAGATGCAATATTCTTACCATTTCCTACTTCTTGGGGATGGGCAACTTGGCAGAGTTCTTGGAAATACCTTGATCTTTCTATGTCAGGGTACGAAAAGTTGAAGGGGGAATCGTTACTCAGGTATAAATTTGATTTAGATGGTTCATATCCTTATTTTAAAATGCTGGAAAGTCAAATAAAAAATAAAATCGATTCGTGGGCGATTGTTTGGTATTTAACTGTGTTTATGCAGCAGGGGTTGACTCTATTTCCTACTCAATCATTAGTCACAAACATAGGATTTGACCGCAGTGGCACGCATGGAGGGAGAGAAATTGTCGCCAACAAAACAAACGATGATTTTGATAATGCCATAACAGATAAGGTGATATCGTATCCAAGTTCATGTGAAGTTTGCTTTCCAGCATATCTGGTCTTAGCTGAACATTTTAAAGAACTTCAAAGAGAGTCAAAATCCCTGATCAAAATACTATATTTAAAATGCTACGATATGTTAGAATCGCTGAAACAACAACCTTAGATTAATATTGAGGAGATAAATTATGCTCAAGGAATTTTATAAAGAGATGTGTCCTCCATTATTTTTGAAGACTTTTGCTTTATTAAGAGTAAAATTGTCAAGGATATTAGATCATTATGTTTACCCTAAAAATCAATCATCTGGTTCACGAATTATTGGTGATAATGGTCAAGATTTAGAAATTTACTGGAATCCCGATATGGCAGAAATTTTAGACACTTGGGGTGAAGGTAATGCTTGGAATGAACTGGAATTTCTCATGGTCAATTGCCGAGGTAAAGTTTTAGATATTGCCTGTGGTACTGGTAAGAATATTGAGACTCTGTCTAAATTCCCACCAATCGAAGTATATGGCTGTGATATTTCCGATTTCTTGATCAAGAAAGCCCTAGATCGTGGTATACCTGAAGAACGCCTTAAAATATGTGATGCTACAAAAACAGATTATCATGATAATTCTTTCAATTATTCTTATTCTATAGGTTCTCTTGAGCACTTCACCGAAAATGGAATTGTGCAATTTGTTGCTGAAGCTTATCGAATTACGCAGTATAGTTCTTTCCATATGATTCCTGTTTCTAGAAGTGGTAAAGATGAGGGATGGATTAAAACTCTTCAGAGCTTTCATAATAATTCTGTTAATTGGTGGTTAAATAAATACAAGTCTTCCTATCAGTCTGTCTTTGTAATTGATTCAAGTTGGCAAGATGATATTTCCGTAGGCAAGTGGTTTATTTGCATTAAAAATATAGAGAAATTTTAAAATGCTTAGAAAATTTTATTCCTACTTAACTACTTATTTGACTCACAAAAAGAGTTTAATATCAATATCTGTTGGAGCGAACACTCAAATTACTGGAACTATAGATAAACGTTTCAAAAAGAGTAATATTATCATAGGTGAAAATTGCTTAATTCAAGGAAATCTAGTCACTGAAACTGAAGAAAGTTCAATAAATATAGGTAACAACGTGTTTATTGGTGGTGACACTATTATAGATTGCGTTAGGTCAGTTACTGTAGAAGATGATGTTTTAATTTCTTATCAATGTATATTAGCTGATAGCAATAATCACAGCATTAGCTATAGCATTAGAAAGAATGATTTGGCTGATTGGAAACAGGGAAAGCACGATTGGAGTACAACGAAAAGTTCACAAATAAAAATATCTAGAGGAGCATGGATCGGAGCACGCACAATCATTCTCAAAGGAGTAAAGATAGGTGAGGGGGCAGTTGTTGGAGCAGGTTCAGTTGTTACTCAAGATGTCCCAGCATGGACTATTGTCGCTGGTAATCCAGCGCGTGTGATTCGGGAGATTCCAGAACATGAACGCTAATTTATTAACTTGGGAACAAGCAGTTTGTTGGCTTAGAGAGCAGCCAGAAAAACAAGAACTGGTACGTTGCTGTTATTACGACGATCCGTTAGAGTTAGCGGCAGAAAGATTTAGTAACAGTGAAGAATGGCTTGCAGTTAAAAATCTATTGAGTCAATATATACCAGGAAAAGTATTAGATTTGGGTGCAGGTCGAGGAATTTCCAGTTATGCTTTTGCTAAATTGGGATGTTCCGTGACTGCCTTAGAACCAGATTCTAGTCCACTGGTTGGTGCTCAAGCTATCCAATCTTTAGTTGACAGCACTCAGTTACCTATTCAAATTATTCAAGAATATGGAGAAACCTTACCTTTTGAGGATAATACTTTTGATCTAGTTTATGGACGAGCGGTACTGCATCATGCCTATGACTTGAAAAAACTCTGTCAGGAAACTGCACGAGTCTTAAAACCTGGAGGAGTATTGATAGCAACTCGTGAACATATTATCTCAAAAAAGGAAGACTTACCACTCTTTTTAGCGTCACATCCTCTACATTTTTTATATGGCGGAGAGAACGCTTATTTGCTCCAAGAATACCTAGAAGCTCTCGATACAGCAAGACTAAAACTGCAAAAAGCAATCGCTCCCTTCGAGAGCGTAATCAACTATGCACCGATGACCCAACAGGACTTTTCAAACTTAATTAAATCTGTCCTAGCTCCTATTATTGGTGATAAATTAGGCAACTGGCTGGCTAACAATGAAACTGTACAAAAGTTTTGTGGTTGGTATCAATCTCAAAAGTCAGAAACTCCAGGTCGTCATTATTCATTTATTGCTATCAAACCCTGAGATTAATATCTTGAAAACTGTTCTTATTACTGGTGTTACAGGATTTATTGGGCGGTATATAGCTCGCGAATTCGCCCAAGCTGGGTGGTCTGTTGTCGGTTTGGGAACCCGTCCTCCAGAAAACGCGCCAACTCAAGATCTCTTGCGTTATTATCAACTCACTCTACCTTCCCCTGATTTAGCCATACTCATCGAACAACTACAGCCACAGATCTGCATCCATTCTGCTGCAAGGGCATCAGTTCCTCTTTCAGTAAGTGAACCAAAAGCAGATTTTACCGATGGAGTAGTTGTTACTTTCAACTTATTAGATGCACTTCGCCTTCATGCACCTCAATGCCGAGTTATTTATCTTTCTAGTGCTGCTGTTTATGGTAATCCCAAAACTTTACCCGTTAATGAAAGTCATTCCCTCAATCCTATTTCACCCTATGGCTACCATAAGCTAATCTGTGAACAACTTTGCCAGGAGTTTTTCCAAGTTTATGGCTTACTCACAGCTACAGTACGCATCTTTTCTGCCTATGGTCCGGGGTTGAGGCGACAAGTTATCTGGGATATCTGTCACAAGGCTCTGACAAGCCCCGTTCTCAATCTACAGGGAACGGGTAATGAAAGTCGTGATTTTATCCATAGTCGAGATATAGCAAAAGCTCTCTACCTCTTGGCAGAAAAAGCTCCTTGTCACGCCGATGTTTATAACTTGGCAAGTGGAACAGAAACCTCTATTAAGGAGTTAGTTAACTTGATACTAGAACATTTGAAACTCGATATTCTTGTACATTTTGATGGTACAATACCTATTGGCAATCCCTTAAACTGGAAAGCTGATATAAATTGTCTCAAAAAACTTGGGTTTCTTCCTGAAGTAACTCTTGATAGAGGAATCAGTGTCTATACTCAATGGTGTCGTGCGGAGCTAATGGGATGATAAAAACTTTAAATATTGCTATTCTGATGCAAGCTGATGATAACTGGATGGGGGGGATTATTTATATTAAAAATCTTGTCAAATCTATTGCCGAGTTACCTGCCAATAAAAGGGAGCATATTAAGCTATATTTATTTATTGGTTCTAATCTCAAAAAAAGCTATTATGAAGAACTGGAAAATCTAGTAGAAGAAATATATGTAACTAATTGTATAAAGCCTTCTTTTTTGAATCGATTATTATGGAAAGTCGGTCAAAATGTTTCTTGGCTAAGGGATAGAAGATTGATAAAACTTTTAGAAAGTAAAGAAATAGACTTTGTATATCCTGTTCCAATAAATTGGGGTATTTCCTGGGAGTTTAATTGCGGTTGGTCAACTTGGATTCCAGATTTTCAACATAAATATCTACCCTCATATTTTTCTACTAAAGAAATAAAAAGCCGTGATAAAGCATTTGAATATTTATCTAACAATTCGTTAAATATAGTCTTTAGCAGTAAAAGTGCTTTGAGCGATTTTGCTGCTTTTTACCCTGAATCTAAAGCTCAGAAATTTGTATTAAGTTTTAGAACGATACCCAATCAAGACTGGTTTGAAAATGATTTAGCTCCAACATTAGTTCAGGAAAAATATAATCTTCCAAACAAGTTCTTTTTGGTTAGCAATCAATTTTGGATACACAAAAATCATCAGCTGATCATAGAAGCACTTATCTTATTGAAAAGAACAAATGTCAAGCCCGTAGTTGTGTGTACTGGTAAACTTTATGATAGCCGATTTCCTAAGTATGGAGAAGAAATAAAAAATTCAATTGAAAAAAACTCTTTAAGCGATCAATTTATAATTCTTGGATTAATTCCCCGTTGGGATCAGATTCAACTAATGAGGAGATCGTTAGCAGTGATTCAGCCTTCATTGTTTGAAGGATGGAGTACAGTAGTAGAAGATGCTCGAGTGTTAGGTAAAACAATATTATTATCAGATATTTCTGTCCACAAAGAGCAAAATTCTCCCAGTGCTATATTTTTTAAACCAGATTCTTCACAAGAGCTTGCCAATCATCTTGAATTATTAACTAATAAGCTTATGCCTGGACCAGATTTAATATCTGAATCAGAAGCGCGAACCAACAATAAAATAGAATGCCAAACTTATGCAGAACAATTTCTGAATATTGTCCAAACAGTTGTTTCCTAGTTGGAAACTAAATCAATTTCTCTTTGGTGCTATGACAGCAACAAGCGATCGCAGGAAAGGGTTTCATCTGCTGCTACCTGCCATAAAAAAACTCAGCCAATGGGAAATATGGCGGCATAAATTAGAGTTAGTGGTCTTCGGTGCCTCTGAACCAGTGAATCCGCCTGATTTTGGCTTAAAAACCCATTATTTAGGCAGATTAAATGATGATATTTCCCTAGCTTTAGTCTATGCCGCCGCCGATATTTTTGTCGCTCCCTCAATTGAGGATAATCTTCCCAATACAGTCATGGAAGCTCTCGCTTGTGCCACTCCCTCTGTTGCCTTTAAAATTGGTGGAATGCCTGATATGATCGAACATCAAGAGAATGGTTATCTGGCTCACCCCTTCGAGGTGGAAGACTTGGCACGGGGAATTAATTGGGTATTAGAAGATACAGAAAGATATAACCAATTGTGCATTCGAGCAAGGCAAAAAGTGGAGCAAGAATTTACTCTTGAGATTCAAGCATCTAAGTATTTAAAGCTGTATAATGAGATATTGTAATATAAGCAACCTCGAAAAATTGCCTCTCTTTTCAATAACAGAAGCCTAAAAGCGCATAAATTCCTCGATCATTCTCAATAACCTTGATTCCTTGAAGTGTCCTAACAGCGCAACGACCAGATTCCAGAACTCAGAACTTAATTCAAAAAATGGAGGTTATTAAACCGTGAAATCAATAGAAACCTTAGAAATTCCTGTAATTATTGCCCATTTTGGTGGGAAGCCAAATTATTTAAAGTTTGCCTTGAAATCAGCGGCAAACTTTAATAATACAGTTGTGCTTATCGGAAATGACACTAATAAAGGCTTTTGGGGAAATCACTGGGATACAACCCTAGTAGAGTTTGATAAATATCAAAATTTTCAGAAATGCTACGTTCAAATGTCAGATTACTCAGGAATATATGAGATTGCCATGTGGAAACGTATGTTTGTGTTGGAAGAATGGATGAAAGAGAATGGTTATCAAAGGGTATTTCTGTTAGATAGTGATATCATGACTTTTGCGAATTATTCAGAGGAAGTTTATCCAGTTTTACCTAATGATTGTATAGCTGCTTTAATGACATCTACTCCTAAAAATCAAGATACTAATTTTCGATGGGCATCTACTAGCTCTTTTTCATATTGGACGCTTGAGGGGTTGGAGAATTTTACAGATTTTTGTATTGAAGCATACAGCAATAAAAATATACCAGATAAGCTAAAAGCTAAATGGCAATGGCATATTGATAATCATAAGCCAGGAGGAATATGCGACATGACCCTATTATATCTATGGTCTAAAGACAATTCTAAAGTGGCTAATCTTACCAGAGCCATGAATGATATGACACCAGATTACAATATTAACTCATCAACTAATTACTTAGAGGATGAATACCAAATGCAATTTGGTTTAAAAAAACTTATATTCAAAAATGGAATTCCTTATGGATATAATAAAAATTTAAATAAAGAGATAAAATTTTTGTGCATTCATTGTCAGGGAAGGGCTAAAAGCGTGATGAGATTTCTGTATTATAAACAATTAAGAGATTTTTATTATATTGGAAACCTTGTTCAAGCAACTAAAGCAAAAATGAAGCTCTTAATCAAAAAGATTATAAGTAATAAATGAAAGTAATAAAATTTGGAAGGATGTTGCAAATGGATGGCATTTTCTTTAAACCAGATTAAAAATTTAATCTGGTAAAACATGAGTAAAGTTGTTTGTTGATATCCCTTCCTAAATAGTGCTACACTGTGTACACAATGCGTACACAACGAGAGAGACTATGGATAAGCATGACATTGAGAAAATTGGGGTGCGAGAATTTCGGAGCGAACTCCCTAAATACATATACGGTCAGACTCCCGTTGAGGTACTACGTCACGGTCATCGAAAATTTGGGTCTGAAACCCCGTCGTTCCACGACGGCCTTACTCTTAAATATGAGCATCGTTTACAAAATATATGCTAAAATGTGAGGTATGGAAAAAACCTATTCGTTTCGATTTTACCCCACACCAAAACAAGAGTCGCTATTGCGGCGCACTTTGGGCTGTGTAAGATTGGTTTACAACAAAGCTCTCCATCTCAGAACACAAGCTTGGGATGAAAGACAAGAAAGAGTAGGATATGCTCAAACTTCTTCAGGTTCTTCCGAACTTACACTGTAGAAAATTCCTTAAGCTCCCTCTCTGTCCAGCAATGCTCTAAAGTTGATAAATATCAATCTAACAAAAACTGAAAGCCCTATTGTACAAGCTTTACAAGCATAAGTTGTTGATAGTTTT
>NZ_JBLZRT010000202.1:0-1331 GCF_048564745.1 Microcystis sp. | reverse complement strand
ATCGAGCAGCGTACAGCCAAGTGAAATACGTACAATGTTCGCTAGGTGGGGCGAAATACCATCTGACAACAAGGCCGAGTCAAAGATCAAAAGAGAAGAAGCCTTGAGAGCACTTTTAGATGGGGTAAGAACCAATGAAATTTGAAAAAGTTACAATCGATGGTTTTCGAGCCTATCGATCTGGTGAAGATGGTAGTTTTGATTTCATTTTAGATGACGGAGTTTGCGCAAATTTCATTTCTATTTACGCCCCCAATGGATTTGGAAAAACATCATTCTATGACGCTGTCGAATGGGCATTGACCAATAACATAAATAGATACCTTCTTTCATCCAATCAAAAAAATAATATAGAGTTAGCTAAGGGAAACAATGTTTCTGGACAGAGACAATCCATACTTAGAAATAAGTATGTTCCTGATGACTATAAAGCCAAGGTTATAGTGGAGGTAACCAGCACAAAGGAGGACACAAAAGTATTCGAGAATTTAGTTAAAAAGGCACGCATTGGCCAGGCGGATTATAAGTTCGATAAAAAAGAGTCTTTTCCTGGTAGCGAGCCGTTTTCGGAAATATTTCTGTCTCAAGACGCAATCGACGCTTTTTTAAAAGAAGATCATCCTGCAACTAGATACGAAAAATTTATGGAGAGCTTCGGAGGTGAAGACGAAGCCTACCGCAGCTCTCTTTTTGCTGTTCGCAAACAACTGAATGATAATATCTTAAAATTAAAAGAGATTGAGTCAGAATTAAATGTAGTTATCAGCCAACCGATCAACAATGATTTGCTAGAGGTCATTAATAGCGCGATTGACGCAGTTAATGTGCCGGATAGATACATTAACAATATCGGGTCGACCTACTCAGAGTCTGTTGAAATTGAATTGCGTTCGCAGGTATCAAAACGCAAAACGATGTTGGTTAGCGAGTTGAACGTTCTTAATGAAAAAAACTCGGCTGCAGCGAAGGCAATAATAAGTGTCCCACGATTTTCTGAGTTGAATGCTACACGGACAACCCAAACAATAGCAGAAGAACGTTACAAGGCTGCACTCGATATTTTGAATGAGATCGATATCAGACGCACCAGCCTTAATGGTAATAGAAAGTCTCTCGCAGAGATTACTGAAAAAATCCGTGAACATAAACGTCACTTGTCCAACCTAGATGAATACCAAGCTATTCTTATTGAATTTTCAGCAAATCAGAGAGCAGTTAATACTTCGTCCGCGGCAAAAGCACAAGCAGAGGAAATGCTGTTCCGGGTCAAGCAAGAAATAGAAGTCGCAGAACATAATTTATCAGATACTGAAAAGAAAATCTCTGACCTT
>NZ_JBLZRT010000201.1:0-4346 GCF_048564745.1 Microcystis sp. | reverse complement strand
AGTGTTATTAGTAGTTGGTCTTCCGTACTCAATTTGCTAGGTCTTCCTGTCTTTTTTTGCCAAACTTTTTCTGCCTTTAGGACTGTTACCATATCCTTAAATGTATCTGGATACACGCCACACAAGCGTTTGAACTCTGTTAGCTTTAAAGTTTTTACTTGTTCGTAAGTCATCTTTCAATCTTAACTCTTGGACTATTTTATCCTATTTTGTCTAGACTTATGCAAGAGATCTATTGATTAAGAAGTTGGCCTTATCTATAATTTTACTGCGCTTATTTTTGTATATTGCAATTGATCTGGCATTTTTCCCTGCACCCTCACGTTATTTATTCCCCAGTAATCCATTGCTATCGGCACTGTCAATTCTAAACTTATATGTTACAACTAAACTTTTAAGGTCATTTCGATTTTAAGCTTGATATAGCTAAGGTTTATGGCTGTGAAACCAAGATAAACTTCAATTTTTAATTTTTCAGTATCATTTTCTCTGGGTTGCCGAATTTTTGCCCTAAGCTGTTCGTAATCTAAACCCCGTTGTTGGGATGCTGAAGGCTGTGTCTAGCTTAGATAGCTTCGGAAATCTGGATAATGAACAGCCCACTCATTATAGGTTATTGGGGACAAAGACAAGCCAATCAATTAAGGCAGCACTATTGAGCAATCAAAAATCTGTTGTCACAAATGTCAATAATCCTGTTATACTCTTGAGCAAAACGACTCCACCGCGATTGTTATGCTGGAAAATCAGGTCATGGCAGATGCCGCCTCTAATGAGCAGATACCTACTCTAGAATTATCGATCGTCATGCCCTGTCTCAACGAGGCGGAAACCCTGGCCACCTGTATCGGCAAAGCGCGAGATTATCTGGAACGACAGAAAATTGCGGGAGAGGTGCTAATCGCCGATAATGGCAGTAGCGATGGTTCCCAAGAAATTGCCACTAATTCAGGGGCGCGGGTGGTTCCCATCCCGGAAAGGGGTTATGGTAGCGCCCTGCGGGGAGGTATCGCCGCCGCCAAAGGTCAATACATTATTATGGGGGATGCCGATGATAGCTATGACTTTACCAATCTCTCGCCTTTCCTAGAAAAATTGCGACAGGGTTATGATTTGGTGATGGGCAATCGTTTTCAGGGGGGAATTAAACCAGGGGCGATGCCAGTATTGCATAAGTATCTGGGCAATCCTGTCTTGACTTGGTTAGGACGGTTATTTTTTGGCAGCCCCTGTGGTGATTTTCACTGTGGATTGCGCGGGTTTAGTAAACAGGCGATCAAACAATTGAACCTACGCACCACTGGCATGGAATTCGCCAGCGAGATGGTGGTGAAAGCATCCCTCTACGGCCTGAAAATTACCGAAGTACCAACCACTTTATCCCCTGACGGTCGTAGTCGTCCCCCCCACCTAAAAACTTGGCGCGATGGCTGGCGACATCTCCGATTCCTCTTAATGTATAGTCCTCGCTGGTTGTTTCTCTATCCCGGACTGGCTTTAATGTTTCTGGGGTTTGTGGCGACGATTTGGTTTATTCCTCAACCCAGAGTTCACACCCTTCTCTATTCAGCCACAGCTTTGATTATTGGCTTTCAAATCGTCAGTTTTGCCATCTTCACAAAAGCTTTTGCTATCAGCGAGGGTTTATTACCGGAAGACCGAAAATTAAGACGATTTTTGCGTTATATTAATCTGGAGGTGGGATTGAGCATTGGCGTAATTTTATTGGTACTAGGTATGGGCGGTTCACTGTATGCTTTATACATTTGGAATGCTCGACTTTATGGAGCCTTAGATCCAGCCGTGACCATGCGGATTGTCATTCCTTCCGTAACCGCTCTAGCGTTGGGAGTACAGGTGGTTTTTTCCAGTTTCTTTTTAAGTGTTTTGGGATTGAAACGAAGATAAAAATAATGGTAACTGATTGTTATCGGCTTTATTGCTTCTAAACTTATATGTTACCCTTCAACTTTCGTATACTCAAAAATACCAAGAAATAGACAATCATCCTAGTTCTTATGGTATCCGTATTAAACAGGGTAAGCTCATCTAATTTAGCAGTTAAGTAGGTAGGCACAATTATTTGTAGGATGGGTTAGCGGTAGCGTAACATAATCGGGCGTTGGGTTTCATGCTTCAACCCAACCTACGTTCATTTTATATTTAATTCCACCCACCTACTTAATCATATTCAAGCCAAAAAAGCTGACTACGTTGTCGCCCTTAAAGCTAATCATCCGACTCTTTATACTCAGGTCAAAAACTGGTTTGAGCAAGCTCAAGCACATCAATTTGATGGTATTCAATTTAGTTATGATTACCGTCTGGAAAAAGGTCATCATCGTCTCGAAAAACTTTGGTGTTGGGCTGTCCCCTTAGAAGCTTTCGGCAGTCTTTATCAACAAGCTCAATGGCAAGGAATTCAAAGTATTATCATAGTTAAACGAGTTCGTCATCCTGGTCATAAAACCACTTGTGAAGTCCAATTTTATCTCAGTTCTCTCCCAGCTGATGCTCAAAAAATAGGTAATGCTATTCGTAAACATTGGAGCATTGAAAATCAGGCTCATTGGATTTTAGATGTTACTTTTAATTAAGATAAATGTCGGATTCGCTCTGGTCACAGCCCTCGTAATTTTGCATTCTTGAGACGAGTAGCACTTAACGCTCTTAACCAGGAATCCACTTACCGACGTAGTCTGGCACAAAAAAGTAAACGGGCGGCCATGGATAATAACTATATGATGGCTGTGCTGAAAGCCTTTTGTCAAGCCTAATTGAGATGCTCTTACCCTGGGTGATTCTGGCAAGAGCATTTGTTCGCTTGACTCGCTGTTCTTACTCATTATACTATAACAGTCCTTGGGCTATCAATTTTTCGAGATACCCAACTATGTAAACAAATATATTATGAATCAAGGCATTGACTATTTTAATCGTGGACATTGGTTAACAGGGATTCAAGAACGCTTAAGTGTAGAAGCTCGCCGTAAGATGTTTGATTTAGCTATGAACAAACTCGATTTACGGGCAGGAGAAAGTATTATTGATATTGGTTCTACTCCAGATGTGGAGAGGATAGACAGTAACTGTATGATTCCCTGGTTTCATGAAGCAGGGTTAACTGTCGCCCTCTCTTCCCCAGAAGACATTTCTTCCCTGAGCCAAGTGTTTCCTTTTGCCAAAATTTTAAGCCCCAATGGATTTCATCGCCCAATTCTTGCTAAGGAGTGTGAGTTTGATGTAGCCACCTCTAGCGCAGTTTTAGAACATTGTGGTTCGACTCATTTACAGGTTGAACATATTCGAGAGTGTGCCAGAGTTGCTAGTAAAATATTCTTAACTACACCCAATCGTTGGCATTGGCTAGAATTTCATACTAAACTTCCCCTAATCCATTGGTTACCTAAATCTTGGCATCGGTTTCTATTAAATATAGTCGGGTTATCCTTCTGGGCTAAGGAAGATAATTTAAACCTACTGGGTAGAGCCGAATTATTAAACTTAGCTAAACAAGCTTTAGGAGACAATTTCAGTATTAGAGTCGAAACCATCTGGGCGCTGGGAATGCCTTCCAATTTAGTATTATTAGCTAGACGTATTAATGACTAATACAGGGTAAGCGCATCTTAACAATCCTTGACAAAATGAACTTTATGTGAGTTGCTTACCCAGAGGTACATTCAGGCATATTTGAGGAGAATTTGCCATCTCAATTGTTAAGCAAAAATCGACCCAATGTTAAGATTTCGTAACTATTCTGATTGACTGGTATCACTTGAAATGCCCACACAGCAAGCAGATCACAAAAGGGGCTAATTGTCAATAGCGTTTGAGATGCGCTCACCCTGGTATTAAATGTAAAATACTTGGATAAAACGTCAAGGTAGTTATGCAGACAAAGAACTCGTATTTTTTAGATTTAACTCCTCTAAGAGAATTGATGCTTTCCAGAACCTTCTGGTTCAGTCTCAGCATCGTATTCTCTATTTTGTACAGTATCTTATTCTTACAAATCGCTTTCGGTAGCGAGTACAGTATTCAGGATGACGCACGCCGTAGTATTGTTGACTTCTAGGAAAGAATAGGGCTGACCGGCTACGGTAAAATTAGGGTTTCGGCTGATCCCGAACTCAGGTTAGTTATGATACTAGCTAATTTGATAGCTTTTTACTATCCTCCGATGCTGCCGCTTCTAGGCTGGTAATTGCGGTTTCTGCCGTCAAAATAGGAGGAACATCACTTAAACTAGCAGTTTGATAAACCTGTTCATTTCTAGCAAATAAATTGCTCATATCTTGAGAATAATTAGAAGCGATCGATAGCAAAGCTCCGGCAAAAATATA
>NZ_JBLZRT010000200.1:0-25230 GCF_048564745.1 Microcystis sp. | reverse complement strand
CATATAGCATAAGCTTTTCATGGTTTTAGCTCGAAAAAGTTCGCCGCACCATCTCTCACTTATTAATAATAATTCCTAGTAAGCTCGCTCCTATCCCTAATTCTTTCGTTAGCTTTTTGCCTAGAATCGCTAGATCTATTTCTAGCGAGAGAAGCCAGAAGCCTTTGTTGGCAAGTTTTCTAGCTCGCTTGTCCCTCTGTCAGATGAATTACACTATAATGTGGAAAATGAGCGAACCGTCAGCATTCAGTAGCGTCCGCTTGACAAATATCAGTTTTCTAAAATAGACTACTCTCTAGAGAAATTAGTTAAATGGAAACATCGTATAAATCGCCAATTTAAACATGAATAACCAAGAAATAGCTTTTTTTAATGAGCATGGATTTGCAGGACCTTTTACCCTGCTTACAGAAGAGGAAATGAAACTTGTTTATTGTGAAATACTAAAAGGTATAAACATACTCAAGTTTTTCACTAATAAAAAATATCGTGTTTATGAGAAAAGAAATAGACACTTAGACCTACCTTTAATATCCCGCCTGTGTTTACATTCTGCCATCGTAGAAAGGGTATCTAAAATACTCAGGACTGACGATTTAACTTTGTGGCGTTCTAATCTATTTTTTGCGATGTTAGGTAATGGAATTTCGTGGCATCAGGATGTATATCATGGGTTGCTTTCAGATACTGATAACCATATTTCTGTCCATTTAGCTATCAACAAAGCAACACCTGAAAGCTGCCTTTCTATTATTCCAGGAAGTCACAAACTTGATCAAGAGGATCTGAAAAGTAAATACGGATTAGAAATGCTAAAAAGCAGCGATTCTGGAACCTATGGTGTGCCTTTTTTCAGATTAAATACGCCAATTCAAAAATACTTCTACAAGATACTCTTAAACCCAGGAGAGTTTTTTATTTTCCATCCACGACTCGTGCATACCTCACAAAGAAATAGTGATAGCTTAGGCTATCAACAGATTCAAGATACTACTAAGAGATTTTTGACAGCTTCCTCTATTATCATAGGACAAATCCCACCTTCAGAATGGCTGCGCGTCGGACTGGGAATACGCTTCACGACACCAAATGTAAAGGTTTTCCCAGCCGCTTTCGCGGAAACCCAGCCACGTAATGATAGGTGTGTTTTAATTAAGAGTATTCCTGAATCGCACTCCGGGTAAGCAACTCACATAAAGTTCATTTTGTCAAGGATTGTTAAGATGCGTCAGCAATTCTCAGTTTTAGACACAGCAAGCCTTTTAGGGATTTAAAGAACATTTTAAAGGGGGATTTCAATGCCACTGGCTGGGCTCTTCTGGTTTCTGTGTGGAAACGAGGTCTATACTGATAGTTTCTTCCACAAAATAGTCCTAAAAGTCTTGCCCAGTAAACATTTCACGATTCTATAAGCAAAAATTATCACACAAAGTCGAGAAGAGCCAACTTTGTCAATACCTCAGTAACGTGAAAAGCGCTAAAGTTAAACTTATAACACGAAGAATAAGAGAGCCACATGATCGACCAACTCGTTAATTTATTGAAAACCTATGATAGTCCTCAGTCGTTAGTCCGAAATATCTCTTGGCGTTTTCCTGTCACAATTAGCGATATCAATACTGTTTTTGTTGTAGGTTGTCCGCGAAGCGGTACTACTTTGCTACAAAGGATATTGTCAACACACAGCCAGCTTTTTAGCATACAGGGTGAGACTGGTTTTTTTTCTTATCAGAATATTTTTAGCCCCCGGAGAAAACACTTCGGATTACCCAACAAAAAACTGAAACAGTTGTTCAATAATTCCGTGGATATTGTTGATTTCTTTGCCCGAGGAGTAACTTTACTTTCGCAAGAAAATGGAGGAAAAAGATTCGTTGAAAAAACACCTCAGCACATTTTACATTTACCATTTATTTTCAAACATTTTCCTAATTCATCGGTCATCCATATTCTTAGAGATGGTAGGGATTGCTACTGTTCGTCAAAATCACACCCAAACGTCCCCCAAAACAAAAATATTAAGGTTTTTGCTAAATATTGGAGAAAGTGTGTCAGAGTTCCGCTAAATTATCAAGATAACAAGAAACTCTTGACAGTTAAATATGAGGAACTTGTGAGTAAGCCATGGCTAGAGATACCAAGAGTAATGAATTTTATTAGTCTAGAAGCTGAAGAAGTTCAGTTTGATCCGACTTTCATTGGGAATGATAACCGTGCCAATTCGAACGTTTTTAGACGACTACGAGAACCAGTTAATCCTGGTTCTGTTAATCGTTGGACTTCAGAGTTAACGGGTTTTGAAATAGAACAATTTGAGAAAATCGCAGCCGAGGAACTGATGTTTTATGGATATGCTCTGAAAGGGACTTCCAGAGAATAAAATACCCAACAAAAAAATATAAAAGTGTTTTTTTGAAAAAGTAATTATTTTTCTCTAGGAAAACAATAAGTCCCCCATTACAACCTATTTTTCCTGAAAAATAGGCAGCACAAACTTTTGTACTTCCGAGCTTTTTCGACTATAACAAGGACAAGTTAAAGAGACTCTTCGGTTTGTGTTATGCAATGGACGGGGGTTATAAGGGATGGAACCCTTATAAAGAAAGGCATTTAGCGATTTTTGTCAATTGTTTTTTATCTAGAGCGAACTAATCAATTAAGTCTCTTGCCAGATAAGGATTTAGTCGATTTATGCCCCTCTATCGAACCATAACAAGTAACGAAGAGCCGTTAAAGAATCAAAGACAACAGTTTTTAGCTAACCATCTTAGTTATAGTCATTTCAATTAATATTGAGAATATCGCCAATTGGCTCTTCCAGGTTTGGTGGGTAAAATGTATTCTAAGATACAGTCTTGCAGGCGAGTCAGTGGAAGGAACCACAGAGACACAAAGGACACAAAGGACACAAAGATTGATCGCTACTATATAAGTTAAACTTATCACACAAAGTCGAGAAGAGCGCATAGTTATAGAACATATTCATCGTCGTCTCAAAATATTTCGGATACTTTCATCGAGATACAGAAATCGCAGACGGCGATTTGGTCTGAGATTGAATTTGATTGCTGGTATCTACAATTACGAACTTCGTTACCGACAAAAGGATATATCTTGATTACTTTTGCAATAGAGCTTATGAGTTGGGAGTCGAGACAAGGGAGCGGCAAGAGGGGAGAATAAATGAAAGCAATCTCCTGACTCCTGACTCCTATCTCCTGACTCCTGACTTTTAGACAAAAAATCTCCCCCTAAAGAGGAGAGAAGTCAAAAAAAGCACGAATAACAATGGGGGGGAGGCGGTTTTTATAGGTCGCCACCACGAAAAGCTAGTAGGAAAATGACAAAGGGGCCAGCTAACATGATTAGCGCCACGAAGGTGAGTTGAAAAATGGGTTCTAAATTGAGAGCCGCAAATAATTCCATGATGTCTCCTAACCTGTTTACAATGATTTTAAGGGCTAATCTGGTCAAAACCATTGTCTATCATACAGGGGATGATTCGCTGGTTTTCCTGATTCGATACAAAAATACATAAAGTTTTGTTGCAATTCTGAATTTTCCCGCTTTCCTATTTCCTTCCCACCGAGGGACCATCTCAATGTTCAACTCTCTGACCACATCTCCCGACTCGTTAACCCAAATTTACACTGGTTTTCAGGCACTCTCGGATCCCCTACGGCTGCAAATTTTGCAACTGTTGCGACATCAGGAATTATGCGTCTGTGAATTGCGCGATCATCTCGATATCGCCCAATCTAAACTATCTTTTCACCTAAAAACGCTAAAAGAAGCCAATTTAGTCCGCAGTCGTCAAGAGGGTCGTTGGATCTACTACAGCCTAAATCTATCTCAATTTCTTCTCCTAGAAGAATATCTATCGGAATATCGTCGTTTTAGTTCCCTCGTCCCCGCTCGTTTCTGCGAGGAAAATCAGTAACCAATCAAGATTTTTAGAAATATTAAAGCTTTATAACTAGCTTTTCCTCTTGACATATCAACTTTTTTTGAAATAATAAAGGTGGATTACCCAATCTCCCATTATTCTCTTTCCACCTTTGTGCGATGACTAATCAAATCAATCCTAAAGCCGCCAAAGCTGGCGGTAGCCTTAGTATTTTTGAAAAATACCTTACCCTTTGGGTTATTTTCTGTATTTTGGCGGGAATTGCCCTCGGTCGGTTATTTCCGGACGTAGCGCGGACTTTAGATGCCATGAGTATCTATAACGTTTCTATTCCGATCGCCATCTGTCTTTTCTTCATGATGTATCCGATCATGGTTAAGATCGACTTTTCTCAGGCTCTCCGGGCTGCCCGTACTCCCAAACCAGTTATTTTAACTTTAGTGGTTAATTGGCTGATCAAACCCTTTACCATGGTGGCGCTGGCTCAATTTTTTCTCGGCTGGCTGTTTCTGCCTTGGTTGAGTCAAACGGAGATTATCCGAGGACAGACGGTAAGTTTAGCTAGTTCCTACACTGCTGGAGCTATTTTACTAGGAATTGCTCCCTGTACGGCCATGGTTTTGATGTGGGGCTATCTTTCCTACAGTAACCAGGGTCATACCCTAATTATGGTAGCAGTCAATTCCCTAGCGATGCTTTTTCTCTACGCTCCTCTAGGTAAATGGTTACTGGCAGCTAATAATTTTGTAGTCCCTTGGCAGACCATTGTTTTTTCTGTGTTAATCTACGTTGGTTTACCGCTTATTGCTGGTATCTATAGCCGTCACTGGATTTTTAAACATAAAGGACGGGCCTGGTTTGAATCGCGTTTTCTTCACTATCTCAGTCCTGTGGCAATCACTGCCTTATTGCTAACCTTAATCCTCCTCTTTGCTTTCAAAGGCGATTTAATCGTCAGTAATCCCCTGCATATTTTCCTGATTGCTATTCCCCTGTTTATTCAAACTAATCTGATTTTTTTACTTAGTTATGTGGCCGCTCTCAAACTCAATTTAGTTTACGAAGATGCGGCTCCCGCTGCTTTAATTGGTGCTAGTAATCATTTTGAGGTAGCGATCGCCACTGCGGTGATGTTATTCGGATTGAATTCGGGGGCTGCTTTAGCGACAGTAGTGGGGGTATTGATTGAAGTACCTGTGATGTTAATGTTGGTAGAATTCTGTAAAAAAACCGCCTTTTGGTTTCCCAGAGATCCAGAAAAAGCCACCCTTCTCGATCCTCGTTGCTTGAGTTCTTACAAATAATTATTCACCATGATCCAATCGACTCACAAACCGAGAATTCTTTTCCTGTATGGTTCTTTGCGGGAACGTTCCTACAGTCGTTTATTAGCAGAAGAAGCTGCCAGAATTATCACTGAATATGGGGCAGAAGTGCGCTTTTTTGATCCCCGTGAATTGCCGATTTATGGCAGTGTTCCCGATACTCATGCCAAGGTGCAAGAATTACGAGCATTAAGTCAATGGTCCGAGGGTCAAGTCTGGTCATCTCCCGAACTTCACGGCAATATTAGCGGCATTATCAAAAACCAAATTGATTGGATTCCCTTGAGTATTGGTGCGGTTAGACCTACCCAAGGCCGCACCTTAGCAGTCATGCAAGTAAGCGGAGGTTCCCAATCTTTTAATGCGGTTAACACTCTGCGAATTCTTGGTCGTTGGATGCGAATGTTTACTATTCCTAATCAATCTTCGGTGGCTAAAGCTTATCAAGAGTTTCACGAGGATGGCACGATGAAAGATTCCCCCTATCGAGATCGAGTTATTGATGTAATGGAGGAACTTTATAAGTTTACCATTCTCCTGCGAGATCAGGTAGATTATCTGACCGATCGCTATAGTGAAAGGAAGGAAAAATTCGCCCAAGAAATAGCCACAATTGCCCATAAAGCTATTAATTAAATCAATTTCTAGGAGTTAAAATCATGAAAAAAGTCATGTTTGCCTGTAGAAAAAATTCCTGTCGTTCCCAAATCGCCGAAGGTTTCGCTAAAACTTTAGGTGCGGGTAAAATTGCCGTCACAAGTTCCGGATTAGAAGCGGCCAAAGTTCACCCCGGAGCAATCGAAGTTATGCAGGAAATTGGTATCGATATTACTGACCAAACTTCTAAACCAATTAGGGATTTTAATCCCGAAGATTATGATGCCGTTATCTCCCTATGTGGTTGCGGTGTCAATCTGCCGGAAGGATGGGTTTTACAGGAAATTTTCGAGGATTGGTTAATTGATGATCCCGATGGTCAACCCATGGAAACTTTTCGCCGAGTTCGCGATGAAATTAAGGCTAAAGTTATCGGATTAATCGAGCAGTTAAGTTAATTTTCCCAAAAAATTTTCGGCTCTTCTCTCTGTCCTTTGTGTCTCTGTGGTTTATCCCCAAGAGGATCTTTTTTCTAACCTATCCCTTCGGTGAGAAAAATAATAAGGGGAACCACAGTTGATGAAGAATATCTTCATTAATCCGACGCACTGCTAACCATTCCAACATATTGGAACGATGGCAGGTGGCCACAGCGATCGCACTGATGTCATCTTCTTCTGCTGCCGTCAAAACTTCTAATACAGGTGTTCCTTGTCGCACTTGGCTCTGTACTTGCAAACCGAGTTTTTCTAGTCGCACTTGCACCGATTCTAATTCCCGACGGGCATCATTTAAACGAGATTCGGTGACACTGGGATCGCGACTGATATTTTCCACTACCCGGACGAGGAGACATTGCTCAAAAGAGCCGGGGGCGCGGGTTTTGGCGTATTTTTCCATCTGTTCAATTAGATAAATCGCGTCGGGACTGCCATCGTAGGGAATTAATAAATGTTTCCAGAGATGCTGACAGCGCAGGGCCAATTCATCGCGAGTATAAACTGATAATAATTGCGGTCGGAAAATCAGCAGCGGAATATCGGTCATACCTGCGATCGCTAAACTGGTACTACCGAATAATTTTTCTTGGACGGCACCGCGCATGGGATTTCCCATCAAAATCACGTCAATAGAGTGATGCGCGAGGATTTCCCGCACGGCATCCACGGGACGACGGTTAGAGATTTCGACAATAACTGTCATACCGTCGGGAATATTTGCTAAAGCTGGGGATAATTTTTCTTTAGCCGCGTCAATTTTTCCTTGATCTACGGCAGCTAGGGTGGGTTGTTCCCAAACCGGAATACTGTGGAGGAAGATAACTTGTTTTAAGCCGCTCAGGGCTAAGTGTGGCACACAATGGACAAGACGATGGAGACCATCGAAAAGATCTGTACAGATCAAAGCGCGCTCGAACATAAATTAACCCCTAGCAATTCGGTTATTCTTCCCTAAGAATAGCTAAAAAGGTGAAGAAATGCGCCCCGCATCCCTAGCTCGTTTCCGGAGAAACCCAGCCGGAGAAAGAGGTCGCCCGCAGGGGTGAAATGAGTTACTGGGAGGCCCAGGGATTAGAATCTAGACCCCACTGGTGTTTGAGAAAAGCTTTGTACATATTTTCCCTGACCATCATTTGTTCGTAGAGCTTGATCAGGAAATCCTGCGCTTGCTCCTGACTCATTTTTTCTACCTGAGTCTGAAAAGAACGAATGTTGAACTGTTGTTCTAAGGAAAGTTCGATCGGTTGAGACATGGTGTTCCTCCTCGATGAAGACAGTGGTTGATAACAAGCGAGATTGGTGATCGGTATCACCTTTTTTAACTAATGTAACAAATACTTGACAAAGTGTCAATGTATCTGTAGAGAGGGTTTTGCTTTTTTCCTCCCGTTAGCTAGGATACCCCGCCGCCAAAAGGAAAGAAGCATATAATGATACATTTAGCAAGAGTTTTCATAAAATTTTGCTTACTGTGAACAAATACTTAAGTAGTTATACTTAGGCAGCCCAGAGCGAGAGAAAATATTTGACAAATTGTGTAAACATTCTGTAATAATCGAAGAGAGCGACATAAATCGGGTAAGTTGAATGATTAGCCCTGTTAACAGCTAAAAAGCGTAACTCCTAGATTCCGTTACTCTCGTTGAAATCGTTAAGGATAGTCGAAATTGACGGCCACAGCCGCTATCGTGCAGAAACTACAAGCTTATCGCTGGGAAACATCTTCCTTAGCTCTGTTTGCCTTAAAAAAATCAGGATACAGGCACGGAATGTCGCACAAGTTTTTACATCAACCTATACTTGGAGGAATCCATCATGTCCGTTCGTCTATACGTTGGTAATTTGCCCAAAGAATCCGTCGAGCGCGAAAAATTACAGGCGCTTTTTGCCGATGAAGGGGATACGATTACCACTAAAGTCATCAAAGACCGCAAAACCGGCAAATGTCGCGGTTTTGCCTTCGTTACCGTCCCTAGCGATGAACTAGCCGACCAGTTTATCGAAAAATACAACGGCCAATCCTTCATGGAAAACCCGATCAAAATCGAGAAAGCTCTCCCCCGCAGCAAGGGAGGTAAAGAAGAAGAAGGGGAAGAAACAGAAGGCACGGAGGCAAGCGTAGAAACCCCAGAAAAAGTCGAAAGACCAACTCCGAAACCGACGACGGCAGCACCGCGCAAATCCAGTGGCGGCGGCGGCGGCAAAAAACGCAAGGCTGAACGGGGTAGCAGCAGTACCCCGAAAGTTACCGGTGATGGTGACGCTTTACAGCCGGATCCCCGTTGGGCCAATGAATTGGCTAAACTCAAGGAAATGTTAGCAGCTCAGGCCACTAATCCCTAATTGCATTGACAAGAGGGCAAGGGATAGCCGATAACTAAGAGGTTCAAAACATCGCTTTTAGGAATGTGCATCATGACAGCAATCGATCCGGTCATTCTTATGAAACAGGAGGTCGGTAAGGCCGCCGCTAATCTAGTTCAATCTAATTCAGTCGTGGGATTGGGAACTGGTTCAACGACGGCCTATGCGATCGAATATTTGGGCGCTAGACTGCAAAGCGGGGAAATCAGCAATATTGTCGGGGTTCCTACTTCTTTTCAAGCGCAAGTTTTGGCTAGGAAGTACGGAATTCCCCTCACTACCCTCGATGTCATCGTGAAGATGGATATCGCCATCGATGGGGCCGATGAGGTGGATCCCCAGAAAAACCTGATTAAAGGTGGCGGTGCCGCCCATACTCAGGAGAAAATTGTCGATAGTCTCGCCGATATTTTCGTCGTGGTAGTGGATGGCAATAAGCTGGTGGATAAGTTGGGATCGACTTTTCTTTTGCCGGTGGAAGTGTTACCCATGGCCATGACTCCAGTTATGCTGAAATTAGAGGCCCTCGGTGGTAAACCTTCCCTGCGCATGGGAGTGAAAAAAGCTGGCCCCGTGGTGACAGATCAAGGCAATTTAGTTATCGATGTTAAATTTGATAGTATCGATGATCCGGCTGATTTGGAAAGAACTATTAATAATATGCCGGGGGTTTTAGAAAATGGTTTATTTGTCGGGGTTGCTGATCTGATTCTCGTCGGTGAAATTATCGACGGTAAGCCGGTAGTCCGCGAGATTAGGTAGGATTAATTATTCTTAATCTAATAGTGAAACAGGCCTGCGGCCTGTTTTGTTATTATGGGTATATACAGACAAAGAGCAAAATAAAGAGAGGCTATAGGCTAATAAAAAATATGTCCCTTTTTGACAGAAAATATCTGGGAAGATTGCAACCAACGGGACTCAAAAGAACTGAGATGAGTGGTGGTAATTAAAGTTTGAAAACGGTCTTCGATCGCATCTAATAATTGATTTTGTCGTTCGATATCTAATTCGGCTAAAACATCATCGAGGAGTAGTAGAGGAGGTTCCCCGATAATCTGCTCTAATAACTGTAATTCCGCTAATTTCAAGGCTAAAACTAAGGTTCTTTGTTGTCCTTGGGAACCGTAGGATTTAGCGGGGTTTTGGTTAATTAAAAAATCCACTTCATCCCGGTGCGGACCGACTACCGATGTCCCTAGTTGTTTCTCTGCCAAACGACGGGTTTCAATCTTATCTAAAAAAGCCCTTTGTACCCCATTGACATCATCTTCTAGCCAAGGCACATTGGGAACATATTGTAATTCTAAAAATTCCGTTTTTCCGCTAATACTTTCGTGCCATTTTTGGGCTAAAGGAATTAATCTTTGCAGGACTCGCGCTCTTCTTCTCGTTACTCTTGAACCAGTTTCTGCTAGTTGTAAATCCCAGAGTTTTAGTTGGGATAAATCCGCATAAACTTTTCCCTCTAATTCCTGTTTACGAATCTCTTTTAAGAGAGCATTTCTTTGTCGTAAAACCTGATTATATTGCTGTAAAATATGAACGTATAGGGGTTCTAATTGAATTAATAAAGTATCTAACCAATCTCGGCGAGCTTCCGGACCACCGCGCACTAAATCCAGATCGAGACTAGAAAATTGTACCGCATTAATCACGCCCAAAAAATCGAGATGACGGCGCAGGGGTTGACGGTCGCGGATCACGGTGCGACGACCGGAAGAACGGAGAATTAAACTTAATTCTGATGCTCCATAAAGACGATTAACCCTAGCAAAAATTCTCGCCTCCGAGTCCGATTCTAGCACCAGATCCCGATCCTTGCTGACTCGATGGCTCTTGAGAGTGGACAAAAGTTCGATCGCTTCTAGTAAATTGGATTTTCCCTGAGCATTGTTGCCCAATAATATTGTTTTTTTGGACTCGAATTTTAGCACCTGTTCGGCATAATTTCTAAAACTGTGAAGGTGCAGGTGTTCTAGATACATTGCAAGTTGGGGGTTGGGGAATTATGAAGTGGGAAGTGGGAAGTGGGGAGAAAACAGCTGATAACTGATAACTGACAACTGATCATGGCAGCGGTGTTAAGTGAATTTGGTATAATTCCCCTTGACAATCAGTATTTTATAGCAGCTTTTACCTTGAAAATTCCCTTTTTGCCTTTAAAACAGATTGAAAGTCTGTCTAAGCTGGCTTTGATGGCTATACTCGCTTTTGATGCTTCTGTCTCTCTCGCAGGACAATTTCCCGATGGCAGAATATTTTTTGAGAGTTCTCCCACTCTGGTTAATTTCTCCGCTACTTTCCAATCCGTGCGTGCTTGGGGAGCAAAATACTATCTTACCATCGCTCTACCGCCGTCTCTCGGGGCGCCCTTGGGCAAAGTAACCATACAACAGCAGCCCAATATTCAAACTATTGCTTTTCTTCTCGATCAAACCTTTGCTTTTCTTGGCGATCGCAATCAGCGAGGCGAAAAATTAACCCTAAAATCCACTACTTTTGACCCCAAGACTCAGACGATCACGGTCATTTTTGATCCTCCTGTCCCCCCCGGTAATACCGTTTCCATCGGTCTGAAACCAGTACGAAATCCCGATTATGGTGGTGTCTATCAGTTTGGAATTACTGCTTATCCCCCCGGGGAGAATTCTCCCGGATTATATCTAGGTGTCGGACGTTTAGCAATTTATGAGGCTGGCGATCGCTGGTAGGCTGTTCCGCGTCTAAACACAGTGAGCAGTAAACAGTGAGCAGTAAAAAGACAGTAGAAAACCTCAGTTCCCTGACTTCGTTGTACATTTGAAGTCAGGTATTAAGCGTTTGCTTGACCCAAATTCGGAATTGTTTTAATGCCATTGCACTACCTATTTTTTGACTATTTTGTAGCGTTTCTGGAATTTTTTCTATTAGATTAAATTGAGGAAATAGTCGGCTTTGGCAAGATTCAACATATTCTGATCCTTGCAAAACATTGATTTCCAGTCTCTCTCCATTATATCGCCACAATTCAGGAACACCCAATCGCTCATAATTATTAAATCGGGTTCGCTTAGTGATATCAATTTCAATTGCTAAATCGGGAGGGGGATCAATAGCCAGATCAAGTCGCTTTTTTCCCCTGATAGCAGCACAATTTCCGATATAAAAAGACTCATCTGGTTCTATTCCTTGATCCATTTGCTGATTTTTAAAGGTTGTCGATCCAGCGGGTTCATAGTCTAACTCTAATTCATCCAGGAGAACTTTAACCAAATCCCCGATTAAAACTTTGGTGTTTTCATCAATAAAAAGAGGAGTCATTGCTTCTAAAGTTCCTTGACTATAAGATAGACGAATTGACCGTCGATCTCCCAATTCGTCAAGAATTTTTTCATAATCTTGCCAAGTGAGTGAAGTTAACAACAGGCGGTCGCCTGGGGTAACAGTTAGTTGTTTTAATGCTAATAACATCAGAATTTGTCGGCTCAGTTGTTATGATTGGGCGGTTTAGTCAGTATTTAACTTTTTTCTACCTTAGACTATATTATAGCGTTTCCTAAGCTAGTGAGGTACACCTGTTTTTCTTCCCCTTCCCCTTTGCCTTTTGCCTCTTGCCTTTTGCCTAAAACCCATAACTTTTGTACCTCAGCAGACTGAAAAACGCTATATATAGCAGTTTTCATCAGAATGAGGCATGGGCAAGGGGCTTAAACTCTTTGTTGGCAAAACTTGTTGATACCTCAGTAACGTGAAAATCTCTATATGCAAACTGAAAACTCAAATCTGATCACTGATCAAGGAGAACTTCCCACCCGTCTGAATTTTAGAAAAATTTAACTTTATTCAATCCATGAACATCTGTTCAGATGTTATACTAAAGTCAGTAAAGAAGTTCAGAGGTAGTAACCATGATCGCTGTCACCACCATGAAATGTGCTTGTGAATCCTGTACGTGTCAAGTATCGATCGCCGATGCCATCAAAGAAAACGATAAATACTACTGTTGCCAAGCTTGTGCCAATGGTCACGTTAACGAGAACGAGAAAGGCGGTGGACACCAGGGCTGTTCTTGCAGTCAAATTTAGTTATTGGGGAGAAGGGGACAAGTATCGGCATGGAAGATTTGATCGATACCTCCCTTTCTCAACTTTCCCTTAATAACCGATCAGGAAAAAATATGGCCCTAGAGAAAATAGCGCCGGTTTGTGGGGAATCCCATCACCAAGAGGCGAAATTCCAGCACTTGCAGGGATTAGAAATCGAAAAAGCCCAAAAAATGGCCGAATTTTTCAGCCTTTTGGGGGATGCCAACCGCCTCAGAATTCTGTCGCTTTTAGCCAAACAAGAATTATGTGTTTGTGACTTAGCCGACGACTTAGGGATGAGTGAATCGGCCGTATCGCACCAGTTAAGAACCCTAAGAGCCTTAAGATTAGTTAAATACCAAAAACAGGGACGGAGAGTCTTTTATCGTCTTGCCGATCACCATGTTCTTGACCTTTATTACGCGGTCTCGGAACATTTAGAAGAGCCAGCGGACGAGGATTAAAACAGTCCCAAAGCGGGTAAAACAAACTGTAAAAGCAGAGAACCAATCCCCTGCACCATTTGGTCTAATTGAGCATTGCCACCACCTTGTTCTCGCGGTTTTAGGGCGATTTCCATGCCTTTAATAAAATTCTCTGCCGCTTCGTAACCGGGGGTATTACCTTGTCGTTCAAAGAGAGTCGAAGCCATTTGAGCGTCCTGGGCCGCTAGAGCATTTTGTCCCAGACGATAGTGAGCCATGGCCCGGGCCAGATAAGCTGGAGCATATTCCGAGTTAATTGTCAAGGCTTTATTAAAATTTTCTATAGCGGCGCTGGTGCGTCCCTGTTTTCCTTCCACCATCCCTAGACCATAGAATAGTTCAGGAGTACCGGCACTACTGGGAATTCCCACCGCACCCTGCACGTATGCAGTGTCTAGTTTGGTGTTGTCGAGGTTAGCATTATTGAGATAAGTGCCTCTTAAATCCGCACCCGTCAAGATTGCCCCGGTTAAGTTCGCTCCAGTGAGATTAGCACCAAAAAGAGAGGCTCCAGTTAAATTTGCGCCACTCAGATCCGCCCCACTTAAATTAGCTTGACTAAGATTGGCCCCGACGAGATTGGCCCCATTTAATTTTGCCCCGACTAGATTCGATTGCACTAACCCCGAACCGCTCAGATCGCATTGGGGACATTTTCGGGTGGATAATAATTGCTGTAGGTGGTTTAAATCTTCCCCATAACCAACTAGGGAGAAGTTCAGGGGAAGACTGAGGACGAGGGTTAGGGCGATCGATTTGTACATAGTTTAAAAAGAACTCTATTTATTCTTATTGATAATAACCATGCGATCGGGGCTAATCGCTTAACTAGATTCTGCTTGAGAAATCAGCCCTTGTCCACTAAAATAGAAGATTAGAGGCTCTTAACGTCAGAAGCAGTGACAAAATCGAGATTTATTACCTTTTCAACAGCAAGTTTTTTAGAGGAATTTCCCTATTTCATAATGACTACTCTACACGGTAATTGGCTGATTGGTTCGCAAGATAGTGTTTTTTTTCTTTGGGGTGAACAGTGGCAAGGGAAAGAATTAAGTGAAACAAAGGAAAATCATCCTTTTTGTCTAGAATCTGGGGAATTAGCCCAATTTATCGAGAAATTTTCCCCTCAGCTTGACTGCTATTCTCCAGAATCAATCAAGCTCAGTTTGCCTAGTTATTCCCCCCCTAGGAAAAAATATTTTTTACCGCTGCTGTCTGGGCAAATTCTCGAACCCACAGCTAAATCCTTGTCTTGGCAACCATGGCAGATATCAGGATTAACTTTTTCTGCGGGGATGATAATACAGTTATGGGAGAAATTACCCCTAGCTAAGGCCGAATTTATCGGCAATGATCTACGATTTTGGCTGTATTTGCACCGTTGGAGTTTAGATTTATTAGCAAGGGGAAAATTTTTAGCGGGAATAAATCAGGGTGAAAGTTGCTGGTATCCCCTGCTAGATAGTACCATCGATCGCACTCGTTTAGCTAAGTTTGTCCAAACCATCCCCCCGGTCTGTCTTGCCTATCAAGAAAATAGCGAACCACAAACAATTATTCTCGATTGCTTAAAAAATATTGTCGATGCTCGTTTGCGACAAAAGATAGATAGTAGTGTTAATATTTCCCCCTCATTGATGGTGAAACCTTGGCTACAATCTTTAAGCGGTGATCATCATGAGATTGCCTTAGAAGCCAAGAATTTACAGCGTCTAGAAAATGCTTATCATAACTGGGTGTTTCCTATCCAAGAAAGTTTGGTTAATGGCAATAATCGCCAATTAATCGAGAATCAATACCGTGTCTGTTTATCTTTACAACCTCCCAGTTTAGGGACAGCGTGGAAACTCACCTATTATTTACAAGCGTTAGATGATCCCGAATTTCTCATTAGTGCCAAGTTGATTTGGTTAGAGGGGAAAGAAAGTTATCATAGTTATCAAAGAGTTGTCAATAATCCCCAGGAAATTCTCTTAAAAGGATTAGGATTAGCATCGCGATTGTACGAACCGATTAGAATTAGTTTAGAGCAGAGACACCCGGAGGAATGTTCACTTGATTCGATCGAAGTTTATCAGTTTATTCGCTCGATCGCTTGGCAATTGCAAGATCAGGGATTAGGGGTAATTTTGCCCACGGGTTTAACTGCCGGTAGTAATGAACAAAGATTAGGAATTAAGATTGCTGCCAGTGTAACTCCCAAAAAAGGAGAAAGATTAAGTTTAACCAGTTTATTAAACTTTCAGCTTAAATTAGTGGTAGGGGAACAGGAAATATCGAAAAAAGATTTTGATAAGTTATTAGAGAAAAAATCGCCAGTGGTGGAAGTGGGAGGCAAATGGTTAATCCTACAACCTACGGATGTCAAAGCAGCTCAGGCAATTTTAAATAATACCATCGCTCCCCTGAATCTCTCGGTGGAGGATGCCCTGCGCTTGAGTTCAGGAGATAATAATCTAATTGCTAAACTGCCGGTAGTTAATTTCCAAGCGGAGGGATCATTAAAGGAATTAATTGATAATTTAAATAACAATCAAGGGATTCAATTAATCAACCCACCGCGGGAATTTCGGGGAGAATTACGCCCCTATCAACTCAAGGGAGTTAGTTGGTTAGCTTTCCTAGAAAAGTGGGGTTTAGGTGCTTGTTTAGCCGATGATATGGGTTTAGGAAAAACCCCGCAATTAATCGCTTTTTTACTAGCATTAAAAGAAGAGGATATGTTAGTTAATCCCGTGTTAGTGGTGGCTCCCACTTCTGTGGTTAATAACTGGGAACATGAGTTAAGAAAATTTGCTCCCACCCTGGCGGTTTTTGTGCATCATGGCGAAAAAAGATTAAAAGGTCAAGCTTTTGCTCAAGAGGTAAAAAATAAATCGGTTGTTATTACCAGTTATCCTTTAATCTATCGTGATCTGTCCAGTTTAGAAGCAGTACAATGGCAAGGTTTAGTTTTAGATGAAGCTCAAAATATTAAAAACTCTACGGCTAAACAATCCCAAGCAGTGCGAAAAATACCCGCAGGATTTCGGATTGCCTTAACGGGAACTCCCGTAGAAAATCGCCTGACGGAATTGTGGTCAATTTTGGATTTTCTCAATCCCAATTTTTTAGGAACTCAAACATTTTTTCAGCGTCGTTTTGCCCTTCCCATTGAAAAATACGGCGATCAAGAATCGCTGCATAATTTGCGTTCCCTCGTCCGTCCTTTTATTTTACGGAGATTGAAAACCGATAAAAATATTATTGAAGATTTACCAGAAAAACAGGAAATGAATATTTTTTGTGGTTTATCGAAAGAACAGGGACAACTTTATCAACAATTAGTCGAGACAACGCTCCAGAAAATTGAAGAAATTCAAGGAATTCAGAAACATGGATTAATTTTAACCTTGCTAATGCAACTAAAACAAATTTGTAATCATCCCGCCCATTTTTTGAAAGAAAATAGTTTAGAAACCAGTCAAAGATCGGGGAAATTATTACGCTTAGAAGCCATGGTAGAGGAAGTGATAGCAGAAGGCGATCGAGCTTTAATTTTTACACAATTTGCCGAGTGGGGAAAACTCCTACAAACCCATCTCCAGAAAAAATTAGCCGAGGAAATATTATTTCTCTCCGGTTCTACCAAAGCAAAAGATCGGGTAGAAATGATCGAGAGCTTTCAAAATGATCCCCAAGGACCAAAGATTTTTATTCTCTCCCTGAAAGCAGGGGGAACAGGATTAAATCTAACCCGCGCTAATCACGTTTTTCATATCGATCGTTGGTGGAATCCAGCAGTAGAAAATCAGGCCACCGATCGCGCTTTTCGCATCGGACAAAAACGCAATGTTCAGGTACATAAATTCATCTGTACGGGAACCCTAGAGGAACGCATTAATGAGATGATCGAAAGCAAAAAACAATTAGCGGAACAAACCGTAGATGCTGGGGAAAATTGGTTAACAGAATTAGATACCGATCGCCTGCGAGATTTATTATTATTAGATCGATCGGCAATTATTGATGAAGAAGAAACCGATTAGAAGCGAACCACCTGATAAACCGTGGAACCATTCTCAAACAGGGGCTGATAGTAGATACCGCTACAATTGTAATAAAGCGTATTGTCAGCCGTAATTGTGGTGCAGCCGTCTGGGATATAGGTGACAATTGCGCCGATTGGCGGGGCCACCACCGTGTAGGAACTGCCGCTAGGCTGAAGATAGATGCCGTCCGAGTAAATGTAGGAAGTGGAACCCACATAGACGGTATTGTAGTAGGGGGGGAGAGTAGCGATCGCTGAACCGATGACTAAGCCAGTGGTTAACCCTACCCAACCCCAACCCGGGGGGACGTAATAACCGCCACCGTACCAACCGCCACCACGCCAGTAACCGTTGCGATTATCGTCAATAAAGTTCTGACGGTTCTGTTGGCGATCGCCAACCTGCTGCTGCCGTTCACCCTGTCTTTCCGTGCGTTCCCCTTGACGGTTTTGTTGACTGGTTTGCCGTTCACCCTGTCTTTCGCTGCGTTCCCCTTGACGGTTTTGTTGACTGGTTTGCCGTTCACCCTGTCTTTCCGTGCGTTCCCCTTGACGGTTTTGTTGACTGGTTTGCCGTTCACCCTGTCTTGCGCTGCGTTCCCCTTGACGGTTTTGTTGATTAGTTTGCCGTTCTCCCTGTCTTCCAGAAAAATCTCTAGAGGGTTGGGAACGATTACTAAAATTCCCTCGGTTTTGCAGATCACTACTGCGGTTAACCCGTGGGGAAGCTCCACCACCGCCACGACTACCACCGCCACCGCCACGACTACCGCCGCCACCGCCACCGCGAGCGTCCACATAATCCGTGATCAGTAAACTTGTACCCAAGAGGAGGGCGGCAAGAACACATAAGTTTTGACATAAAGATCTTTTCATGGCCCGGACTCCTTGATTTTTTTATGGCTGGGATTGATTATTCCTAGGGGGTAGAAGTTCGATAGGGATCGACTCTGATCCCGGTTGGAAAGTGAAAGTATCGGCGGGTGTACTGGGATTAAAATTCCAGTCGGATAATATTGCCGTGTACTGGGGTGAACCGGGTAGAGTTTTATAGGTAATAATCGCTTTCCTCAGTAGGGGGGTGGCATCCTGCGTGACCCAGATTTGATAATCGCGATCGCTACCGATCAGCAGCAGGTGATACATTTGTTCACCATTAACCATGTTGTTGCCGATAAAAATAATTTGCCTGACATCGGCCATTAGATCTGCACAGGGATCGTTCGCTGCCAGATTTGACATGGGAATGGTGATCCCGTACCTTTGCTCTACTTGGTCTAAGGCTTCATCTAGAGTATTCGGAGCCGGTTTCGTGACGTATAGATCCCGTTCCATATCCGCAAGGGTGAAGGTTTTACCATCGTAAAAAAAGCGGGTAACTCGTTCATCCCCAGTGTAGTCCGAGCGCAGGCGATCGGGTTTCTCTACCCAGATGTTTTGATAGGCACTGTACTGAACTTTTGCCCCGGAGTCGAGTATATCGTCATAGGTGACATCCATATTGACGGTGAACGATCGCTGTTTGGTTAAATTAGCACAGAGCTGCTCGATCACCTGTTCCGCCGTTTTTGGGCGGATTTCCTGGGATAGAGTCGGTATTTCCGCCAAGACTCCTGCGGCAGTGACCCAAGGCAAAAGTAAAGAAAGAATCGGCATAAAGCGACGCATAATCATCTAATATTCCCCCAAGGCGATCGATTGTTTTGGTTAACGACCATTGTGTAAACTGACTAAACGAGCGATAAAAACGGCGGGATAGAGAACTCCAGCCATTCCTTCTAAATTGGCCAAAACTCTAGCGACTTTACTGGTAGGAACGATATCACCGTAGCCAACCGTAGCTAGGGTAGTAAAGCTGAAATGAATTATATCCGCCTGGTTGACGGTTTTAGCGGCGGAGCTAAAGGAATCGGGTTCGAAAATCTGAACAATACTATAAGCGGATGCCCAGAAAAATCCTAGGAGAAAATAGACACAAATTCCCCCTTTGATGATATCGGATGTTACCTGTTCGGCGAGAATTAATTCTCGTAAAATCGAGTACACGCATAAACTAATAAAAGCTAGAGAAATTAATGTACTAGACAGATCGAACCAACCGGTTAAATCGCTATAAATAGGGATAATCCTGCCGAATACTCTCAGGATAAGTGCAATTACAAACAGACTGATATTACATCTTAAAGCCAATTTACTGCGATCGATCTGATAGACGGCGATGATCAGGGAGAGGGAGAAGAAAAAGAAAATCAGCAAATCTCCCAGGGGTAGATATACTAAAAATGGGTAAATAATGTAGAGCAAGACTAGATTTGCCAGCAGCCGATTGTATTTATTTTCTGTTGCCCGCATCAATTGACGAAATTTCATAGCAGCGAACCTTTAATTGACTTAACCATATATCAACTCTCGCTTTGAGGGCTTTTCTCTCTATTCTAACTTATCCCTCCTCTGACAGAAGAGGGATAAGTTAGATCTTAGCGTCCAGATTTTAGCATATAGTACAATTAATACTAAATCTCGTTATAATACTTGACTAACTATCATTGGCTAACTTATCATTAATTGTTATCAGCTGTTCAAAACAGGATTTACTATTATTTTAGTCAGATTTAATCCCCATCGTTTTTTTTTAAGAAAAAACCAACAGAGTCACTAGCAGTAACAGTGTCAGATTAGTCGAAAAATAAAGTAACTTTGGGATTAAGTTGTTTTTATAATGCATCCATCAATTTTGATATTAGAAGTAAAAAGGATGGCATTAATCGCTACTAAAAGTATCCTTATATCGCTCTTCTGGAACTCTGGCAAAAATCTTACAGTCTCTCAACTCTGGCTCTCTTATGGGGTAAGCCTTCAAGCGAGTGCTGACTAACAGAAACCCGAAATTTGCCTAGATGCGGTCAGGGATTTGCGAAAGTCCCAGAAGAGGGATAGCTATGGCTAAAAGTCTTACAGAGCCTGAGTTAAAGCGATTCAATACTAATGAACTGCTAAATGCAAACTCCTGAAGTCCTTACGCAGATAGGGTTTGAGGTAAAAATTTTCAAATTTGACCCTTCTACCAATATAACTTGTTCCGGGGCAGAAAACCAGCAAAAACATGGCTACAGAGGGAACCGCTTACTCTAGAGATTAATGACACCATCTGTTAGAATAAGGTTAGCGATCACTATACAGCCAACTCTACGGAATCGCTCTACTCCAGATACAGTCAACGGTACAGCGGCTCGACGGCTCGACTGAGCTTCGCCGAACGTCTGAGCATCGCCGAACGTCTGAGCATCGCCGAACGTCCATTTTCAAGGGGAAAAGGGTTTTGTTGATTTTTTATTATTTCTCTATGGGGAAAGTCCAGATTTACCTTATCAGAAGCTAGGAATCTATGCTAAGTTATTGCAAGGATTATTTACTGAGGTAGCCCTCAGAAGATAAACCATCAATGGAAATCAACTTTATCCTTTTTAACCTTGAGAGTTTGAAAAATGACCAAAAATCAGCAACTTTTGGCGAAAATGGGGGGGAGCAGCCTTGCTCTCCTTCTTTCCTTTAGCTTAGGACAACAAGCTTCTGCCGCCACCCTCGTTAGCAACCTACCTCCAACAACTACAAGTCTGAGTATAGGAGGCGCAGTAAAAACTGATTCATGGCTACGTTCAAGTTTTACAACTGGCGGTGGCAGTTATGGTTATACTCTTAACTCGGTCACTCTTCAGTTCCGGCAAGACACTGCAGATGCCAATTTATTTGTCCGTCTCTATGAAAACAACGCTGGGGTACTCGGTAACCTGATAACCAGTTTTATTAACCCTATTTCCATTAGCACTAGCTTTCCCGACGGAGCCAACACCACCTTTACCCTTACTACTCCGCAAACATTAGCCGCTAACACTTCCTTCTGGTTGGTTGCTGGGATTGATGGCCTAGTCGGCACTGGTGGAGAATATTCATGGCGTGGTACTAACTCTTTTGACCAAGCAGGGGAGCCTGGCTGGTCGATTGGTGATAATTCCCTTTTTAGTCCTAATCAAGGACTTAGTTGGGTTCCTTCTACTATAGCTAACGCTTTTCAATTCAGCGTTGACGGGACAGTAAACACTTCTCCCCCTACTAATATTCCCGAACCGGGTTCCGTTGTTGCCTTGTTAGGACTAGGCGGATTGGGGTTAGCCTCTAGGCTGAAAAAACTCTCTACTCGTGCTTAGAAATTAGCTGAATGGAAACATCTTTCCGTCATCGATGATGCCTTAGTAAACGAGGGTATATCCTAATGATTCCCTGGTTTTCATTGGTAAATCTTCTTGACATTATCGTGATATAGGAATTTATCAAACCACGAGCAACTTTAAATGAGAACAAATTACCGCTAATTTTTCGATCAAGAAAAAGTCTTTCTCACGCAAGTTTTCCCGTCTCGAAGTGTTAGCGGTGTGTTTTTTTATTATTGAACCAACGAGAAAAGCACTTTCGTCTCTTCTCGAATTTTTGTGACAAGTGTGCCATAATCTTCGAGAAGTTTAGCAGCCGCGAGTGCCACCTAATCTCCCTCTCGGTAGAATTCTGGGAAAAGAACGGTGGAGGGAAATTACGGTTAAAAACTTTTTCTATATACATGACTACCATTTTAGCAAATAGGCTTCATCCTTTTCTATTAAGAAATATTACAATAAACATGGGGACATTAAGAGAAGTTAATGGGTGTATACATTGACGGATAAGGGTTTTCAGCTATTGTAGTAGATATGTATGTGGTAAGTTCAGGAATAAAAAAACTTGAGGAAATTCTTCCTCTGGCGGGATGTTACTAGACTAACCGTCCAAGGGAAAAAATAGGATTCTTTTTGGACATTTTTGGCTTTTACGGTAAACTCAGAGGGGGAATATATCCCCTGTCTGGTTTTAATCCGAACTGAGGTTAACCACGGCTAATTCTAATGTTGTCCCTTCCTTTTCTAGCTCCTTTTTGCTAAAACTTAACCCTTCATCCAAACAATCAATTACCACCGTATCCCCTTCCATAAAAGCTTGTTCGAGAATTTTTGTGGCTAAAGGATTCTCTAACTCCCGTTGGATAGCGCGTTTTAAAGGTCGCGCACCGTAGGTGGGGTCGTAACCAACAGTAACAATATGATTTTCTGCGGCCGTAGTTAATTCTAGATTAATTTTTTGTTCTGCTAATAATCTTTCCAGACGCTGTAATTGCAGACGAACAATGTAACGCAATTCTTCTTTTTTCAGGGTATGGAAAATAATTAAATCGTCGATACGATTCAAAAATTCGGGACGAAAATGACTCCGCAAAGCTGTTAAAACCCGTTTCCGCATCTCCTCATAATCGGCATCTTCGGAAACATTTAAAATATGGTCACTGCCAATATTACTGGTCATGACGATAATCGTATTCCGAAAATCCACCACGCGCCCCTGAGAGTCGGTAATGCGCCCATCGTCAAGCACTTGTAATAAAATGTTAAAAACATCCCGATGGGCTTTTTCCACTTCATCCAATAAAACCACAGAATAGGGACGACGACGCACTGCTTCCGATAGTTGTCCTCCTTCCTCGTAACCCACATAACCCGGAGGAGCGCCGATTAACCGCGAAACCGCGTGTTTTTCCATGTATTCCGACATATCGATGCGAACCATGGCTTCTTCGGAGTCGAACAGTAACCCCGCCAAGGCCCGCGCTAACTCGGTTTTACCCACTCCTGTGGGTCCCATAAATAGGAATGAACCAATCGGACGGGAGGGATCTTTCATTCCCGCACGTGCGCGTCGAATCGCCGCTGCTACTGCCGTGACCGCTTCATTTTGTCCGACCACTTTTTTCTGTAAATGAGACTCTAATTCTAATAATTTTTGTCGTTCCGATTCCATTAAACGATTGACGGGAATTCCCGTCCAACGGGCAACTATTTCGGCGATATCGGCATCAGTTACCTGTTGTCTTAACAGGGTTGCCCCGGCTGTTTGAATCGTTTCTAGTTCTTTTTCTTTTGCTTCTAATTCCCCTTGTAAAATTTCTAGTTTGCCATACTTTAATTGTGCCGCTTTATTGAGATCATAAGCTCGTTCAGCCTGCTCCACCTGTAGGCGCAATTGTTCTTCTTCTTCTCGCAATAATTTAATTTCCTCGGCGATATGTTTTTCCGTTTGCCATTGGTCAGCGAGAGGCTTTTGTTTACTTTCTAATTCCTCAATTTCTTCGATAATTCTTTCTAAACGATCTTGAAAAGCTCGATCCTTTTTCTCCTCTTTTTCTAAGGAGAATTTTTCCATCTGTAACTGCATTAAGCGACGATCTATCATTTCCAAATCGGCGGGTTTAGTGGTACTTTCTACCTCTAATTTTGCCGCCGCTTCATCGACTAAATCGATCGCTTTATCTGGTAAAAAACGATCGCTAATATAACGATGGGATAGGGTAGCTGCTGCCACTAGGGCCGAATCAGTAATTGTCACCCCATGATGCACCTCATAACGTTCTTTTAAACCCCGGAGAATTGAGATAGTATCCTCCACGGAAGGTTCCTTAATATAAACCTGTTGAAAACGTCTTTCTAAAGGGGGATCTTTTTCAATATGATTGCGATATTCATCCAAAGTTGTCGCCCCAATACAGCGCAATTCTCCCCGAGCTAACATAGGTTTTAATAGGTTGCCTGCATCCATCGATCCCCCTTCCCTAGAACCCGCACCGACAACGGTATGCAGTTCATCAATAAAGAGAATAATTCGCCCTTCTGATTGGGTCACTTCTTTCATGACTGACCGCAATCTTTCCTCAAATTCGCCTCGATATTTTGCCCCGGCGATTAAACTTCCCATATCGAGGGAAATTAACTGACGATTTTTCAAAGATTCGGGAACATCTCCGTTAACAATCCTTTGGGCCAATCCTTCAGCGATAGCGGTTTTTCCTACCCCCGGTTCACCGATTAAAACTGGGTTATTTTTAGACCGTCGCGAGAGGACTTGCACCACCCGTCGAATTTCTTCATCACGACCGATAACCGGGTCTAATTTGCCTTCTTTGGCCGCTGCTGTTAAATCCCGGCCATATTTATCTAAAGCTTCGTATTTTTCCTCTTGATTGGGTTCAGTAACCTTTTGAGTACCGCGAATAGCTTTGATAGCTAATTCTAAATCTTGGGGGTCAAGATTGAAAGTACGTAAACATTTCCGGCCCACCCTTTCATCTTCGGCAAAACCGACGAGAAGATGTTCGACGGAGATAAATTTATCTTGCCAACTTTCCCGGGATGCTTCCGCTCGATCGAGCAGCAGATCCAGACCACGACCTAGGTATAATTGATCGACGATGGCCACTTTCGGCTGTCGGTTGGTGAAGACTTCTAGCTGTTGTTGCAGTCGGGGAATTTCTATATTAGCTTTTTGTAAAATCCGGGTGGCTAGACCGTTATTCTGCTCTAGGAGGGCAATAATAACGTGTTCCACCTCTAAGGTCTGATTTTTAAAGCGTCGCGCAATTTCTTGCGATTTAACGATCGAATCCCAAGCTTGTTCGGTAAATTTATTCGAGTCTGTGGGTTGCATTCTGCACCAATGAGGAAAGCCAGTGTCAGAGGTATAGTATAGCAAGGAGTCTCGATCGATCACAAAGTTCCAGACTCGAGAAAGGGACTGACTTGAAAGAGGGTGTGAGGTGTAGGGTGTAGGGTGTGGGGTGTAGGGTGTGGGGTGTAGGGTGTGGGGAGAATAAATAAAAAAGTCTCCTATCTCCTATCTCCTATCTCCTGACTCCTATCTCCTGACTTGAAAATAGAAGCTGAAATAAGGCAAATTCGTCAATCATACTAAATCCGTTGAGTATAGGCTACATATCAGGAGAGGCACTCCTGCGAGTGAAGTGACTCTCAAATTATTACAGATGCGTCAGCGGCTGCGTGTAAGCATCCCACCGAAAAACTAATGCGCGGGGGGTTTGGGGG
>NZ_JBLZRT010000199.1:0-10543 GCF_048564745.1 Microcystis sp. | reverse complement strand
CTCCAGCTACATCAAATGTTCCAAAAAAATATAGAAGAGCTAATGCAAATTAGCCGCTATCGGTTGAAGGATTACATCAAAGGACAAAGAGCAATATCGCTTGCCCTATCTACCTTCTAGCTCGCTTGTCCCCCTCTCAGGCCTTCGCCCTCTTTGAATAATTTTCCAGAAATATAGTCTTTAAAGCAAACCCTATTGATTGTGTAAAACCGTGTGGGTAGCAGGAATAGGATAGCCCGCTTCACCGAAGGATTCATAGATAACCTTATTACTGTCAAAATAGACCTGCCAATAGTTATCGTTACTGCAATAGGGACGTACTGCTAAGAGAAATCCGGAGGGATTAAATTCTAAAATTTCCACATCGGGAGCGGGATCAGTCAAAACATTGGGGATACGGCTAATTTTATCCTTTAACAGAGCGATCGCTTCTGGGACATTTACCCCGTGACTTAATTGAGCGGTCAACTCCACACGACGATAGGGATTAGCGGAAAAATTTTGAATATTCCCAGAAAAAATGCTGTTATTGCCGACTACAGTTTTAATGTTGTCAGGAGTGTTAATAGTAGTGGCAAATAAACCCAATTCGTCCACCGTGCCAGTTATACCTCCCGCAGAGACAAAATCGCCCACCTTGAAGGGACGGAACATAACTAAAAAAGCCCCGGCGGCAAAATTGGCCAACAGCCCCCCCCAGGCAGCCCCGATCGCAATACCAGTAGCGGCTAAAAGTGCGGCAAAAGAAGTGGTTTCAACGCCAAAAAAGCCCAAAATCGCCACGATCAGGACAACTTGCAGGACAATGAGGATGAAAGAAATGATATATCTAATGATGGTAGGATCGACGTTGCCCTTGGCCAAACTGGTTTTGAGCAGATTAACCGCTAGATTAATCAACCATTTACCGATAAACCAGAGTATGATCGCCCCGATTAATTTCGCCCCGAAGCTGATCGCTAAATCCCTGATAAAGTACATTTAATTGCTAACTTGAGCCGGATCCATAGTTATTATCCTCGCAAAGAAATAAAGCTAATTTACACACAGATTATAGGGGCGAGAGGAAAAACCGAGAACTCTCTCAAGGAAAAAAACCGATTTGGTGATGGGGAGTATTTTCAGTGAACAGTAAACAGTGAACTGAAAACTTACATCTGATAACTGATAACTGATAACTGATTACTGATTACTGATTACTGATTTGACATTTGGGCGGTGATTACGGTGAGATCGATCGCCCTTTCCCCCCTTCTAATTCTGAGGGGTAAAGATTGACCGATTCCAGTTTTTTCCACCATTTCCTGTAACTCAGTGCCATCGCTAACCGGTTGATTATTAGCTTTGACAATCACATCCCCGCGACGGATCCCGGCTTTTTCGGCGGGGGTATTGGGTAGGACTTTCACCACCAAAATTCCCGACACTTCCGGCACGATCATGGGAGAATTGGGGTTTTGATTATTAGCCCGGGCTAAATCGGGAGTTAGGTTAACCATCTGCACACCGATATAGGGATGGGCCACCTTTTGACCTGATTCTAGGGTTGCTTGTAACTGTTTGGCCCGGTCGATGGGAATGGCAAAACCGATGCCCATGGCATCAGCACGAATCGCCGTATTGATACCGATGACTTCCCCTTGGGCGTTGAGTAAAGGACCGCCGGAATTACCCGGGTTAATAGCGGCATCAGTTTGGATAAAATCAATGCGTTTATCGGGAATACCCGCCTTAGCCGCCGATCGCCCGATCGTGCTAATAATTCCTAAAGTTACCGTATTATCTAGACCGACGGGATTGCCTACAGCGATCGCCCAGTCCCCCACTTGTATGGATGCGGAATTGCCGAGGACGGCCACAGGTAAATTTTCCCCTTGGGAATTAATTTTCACCACGGCTAAATCAGTGATCTCATCAGTACCGCGTACTTCTCCTTTAAAGCTACGACCATCTTTTAAAGTTACCGTTACCTTATCGGCATTATCGACCACATGGGCGTTAGTTAAGATTAAACCATTGCCATCGATAATAAAACCCGATCCCTGGCCCGCCACTCGCTGCTGGGTGGGAACACGAAACTGTTCCCCAAAAAACTCCTGAAAAAAAGGATCATCAAAAAAGGGGCTATTGGGACGAGTAATGATCGCTTCGGTGTCAATTCGCACCACTGCCGCACCCGTGCGGGCCACTGCCTTAGCGACAAAACTTTCCGCCGTCATCTCCGGGGGGATTCTGGCCAGATCGGTGGCAGCAGTGGGCAGATTTTGAGCATTTACCGCCGCTAAACTGCTAAAACCGAGCATAACTCCCAGAAAAGTTGCCAAAGCATGGGTAATAGTTCGCCGTAACCCTGTAGGAAGTTTCATACTTTGATCTCTGAATTCTGATGTTTTAACTGTTTCTGTCTATCGGTTGACAGACCGACTATTAAAAATCTAACAAATCGATCGCTCCGATTAAATCTATGGTTGACACCAAATCCGTCTGCTGGCGGATTTGGTGATGGTTTGCCGTTTACTAATCTCTGATCACTAGGGGCGATTGCAGGGTAATATTTAAATCTCGATCGGGGTTAACAGAGTATAACTGCGCGGAACTACCACCGACAATTCCCGCCGTCGGTAAACCCCATCCCGCAAGGGTTCCCACGGCTGCCCCCGCTAAAACATCGAGAACTTCGATCTTGCGATCGCCTGTAAGAGCAGCGATCGCTGTGGCTGCCCCCGCACCGGCGACGGTTCCCGCTAAGATATCTTGAGTTTTTGCCCCTTTACGCACGGTTTCAGTGGTAGTAATTAATCGGGAAGTGGCATTGAGGGGAATGGTGCGATTGCCCCCATCGAGGGCAATTTCATCGGCAATAAAGCGCACACCTCGGCCTGCCGCTTCTAAAGTACCCTTGACTTCACTTCCTGCTGCAATCACCACACTCCCATTCCGATCACGAATATCTCTGGCTACGGTTAAAGTCAGAGGAATAACATCACTTTTAGAAACTAAAATTTTATCGGCTTTCTCGTAATTCAAAGGGATAACTGTTCCGGCTGGAATCGAGATTTGTTGGGCGATGAGACGTTGCCGATTAATATTACTTTGAGCGAGGACGGGAAAAGTACCGGACATCGACCCCATCAGCAGGGTAATCAGTAGAGCTGTGCCGGCTCTAGTACCAGGATTGATAGACATAGCGGTTATCCTCTCAAAAAACAACAGTGAACTTTCTCTGTTTCTAGATTATTTTTTTCTGTCTGTCATGTCAGTCCCCTCCACAGGGAATTTTTTCCCTCTCTATAGGGAAAAAAGTAGAATAGGGGAATTTCTGCGTTTTGTCCAGCGACCGCAAAAGAGAGCCGAAAAGCCTAGAATAGTAAAAAACCTTGGATTGCCATCGTCTATGGAACTCGCTGCCGGAAAAATCCTTAGTCATCGCTACCAAATTATCCGTCAATTGGGAAAAGGGGGATTCGGACAGACTTTCTTGTCCTGCGATCGCCAGTTACCCAATCAAAATCGCTGTGTGATCAAACAATTTCAACCCCAGTGCCGGAATGCCGAAACTGTAGCCATCGCTAGACGACTCTTTGAAACCGAGGCGAAAATCCTGCAAGAATTGGGCAATCATCGCCATATTCCCCGTTTATTTGCTTATTTTGAGGAAAATGGGCAATTTTTTCTCGTGCAAGAATACATTGAAGGGGAAGATTTAGCCACAGAAATTACTGCCGGTGTCTATAGGCAAAATGAAGAGAAAGTAGTGGCTTTATTAATAGAAATTCTCTCAATTCTCGAATTTGTCCATCAAAAACAGGTGATCCATCGCGATGTTAATCCCTTCAATCTTATTCGTCGCAGCCAAGATGATCAATTGGTTTTAATTGATTTTGGTGCTGTCAAACAAATTAGCACTCAAGTAGTTAAAGAAGGTAAAACCGTTTCTACAGTCGCTATCGGTACCCCGGGTTATTTCCCTAGTGAACAGGCCCAAGGTTATCCCCGTTTTAGTAGCGATATCTATGCCACTGGTATGATTGGATTACAAGCTTTAACCGGTAAAGCTCCCCAAGATATTCCCTTGGATGCTCGCACGGGGGAAATTCTCTGGCAACATTTGGCCATGACTAGCGCCGAGTTTAGTGATGTTATCGATCGCATGATCTGCTATGATTTTCGTCAGCGTTATACCAGCGCCAGTGAAGCATTAATCGCTCTGAGAAAATTAGGAAAAATTCATCATCTCGATCCGAAAATTACCCAGGCAGTGAAATCTCAAAGTCAAGTTGCTCGTCAAGGGAAATCTTGGCTAACAAAAATCTTGTTTGTCTCTGGGACAATTGGTTTAATAGCTGGTGCTTATCTGGGTTTTGACTATTGGCAAAATTCCCGTAATTCTATTAATTACTATCAACAAGGTCAGACTTTTTATCAACTCAAACGTTATACTGATGCCCTTAATTCCTATGGTCAAGCCTTAAAAATTAATCCCGATTATCTTGAGGCATTGCAAGGAAAAGCCGATGCTTTATTGGCTTTAAAAAGATACTCGGAAGCTTTAAATACCTACGAAAAAGCTATTCAAATTAACCCAGATTCCGCTTGGCAAGCTTGGCTCGGTCGCGGGGAAGCTTTAGATAAATTAGGCAAAAATCAGGAGGCTTTAGAAAGTTTTGAGCAGGTCTTATCTCTTAATCCTGCTGCTAGTCAAGCTTGGCAAGGTAAAGCCGATATTTATCTAGAACTGCAACAATATTCCGCCGCCCAAAAAGCTCTTGAAAAATTGTTAACTTTTCAAAAAAATGATGCCAAAATATGGTATAAAAAAGGTTGGTCATTACAAAATCTTGAGGATTATGAAGGGGCAGTTAAAGCCTACGATCAGGCTCTAGCAATTGAGTCAGATAATGCCTTAATTTGGTATCAAAAAGGAAATAGTTTGTATCAATTAAATAAAATTAATGATGCCTTAGAAAGTTATAGCAAAGCCGGACAATTTAATCCCCAATTTTCCCAAGCTCACTATAGTCAAGGGATTATTCTGCAAAAATTAGGCCGCAATTCAGAAGCTTTGGAGGCATTTACTCAAGCAACCCAAGCCAATTCTAATTATTATCAAGCCTGGTTAAATCAAGGGGCATTACTTCATCAAATGGAAAGATTTCAAGAAGCGATCGCATCCTACGAAAAAGCTCGCCGTATTTCTTCCCAAAAAGCCGAAGTTTTTATCGGTATCGGTAACGCTTACTATCGTTTAGGCGACAATTCTCAAGCCATAAATGCCTATCAACAGGCGATTCAAAGACAAAAAGATAACCCCGAAACCTGGAAAAGTTTAGGCAATAGTTGGTTTAAACTCGGTCAATACGAGCGAGCGATTCAAGCTTATCAAGAATCACTTCGTTATCGTTCCAATGACCGAGAAGTGCAAACACAAAAACAACTGGCAGAAACTCGCTGGCAAGAACTTCAGCAATCTCCCCAAAACCCAACCCCCAAAGTGGATAGCGAGGAACCAGTTCGCTAACTTCCGCTCTTTTTCTGGAGCTTTATCCCTTTTTACCAGTATTTCTCGGCAATAATTCCCGTCCTTGATAAAACTGTTTTTTCAGTTCTCCCAAGCGCTAATAAGCTGGGTTCTTCGGTTTGTGTTATGCAATGGACGGGGGTTATAAGGGATGGAACCCTTATGCCGATGGTATCAATTCTTTCACTAAATTTTTATAGGTTAGCCAAAGGTCTATGCTCACTTCTTCAATTTGTTCTAATACCTCTTTTCCCCAGCCTGTAAGCGTTTTTCTCAACTCCTCTTGTGTTCGCTTCTCTAGAATAGCTATTAGTTTTCCCGTATCTAAATTTACTAAAACTGCACAGTAATTTTTTTGTCCCTTCACTAGAGCGATTTCATCAATTCCTAGTCTTTTTAATTTCGATAGGTCTGCCTCTGTAATTTCTTCAGCGATGTCCTCTAGCATTCTTTGAATCTCTTCTTCCGTTACGTCATTTCTTCGGCTAACATTTAAAATATCTCCTTCTTTTAATTGTTCAAGTATATTCTCGGCTAGTCTTTTCGTATAGGTTCGTTTACTGGCGACAAAATCTAACTCTTCGCTAAAGGGTTTCTGACAATTATCGCACTTAAATTGACGACGATTAACTTGTAGGTACACTGATTGGCCTGAGAGCGGTAAATCTTTGACTAAATGTCGATGATTTTGGTGTAGTTTATCGCTCTCTAACCCACAACGAAGACAGGACGTTCGGCGAGCTCAGTCGAGCCGTTGCTTTTTTATTTTTCGATTCAATTCGGAAAACTATACCGATATTTTCTAGGTGTACATAGCCTTGAATAGAGGTTCCTTCTAGGTTCAAAAATTTGTCAAGTATCATAAGTAAAATACTCTGGTTTTTGGCGATTATATCAAATCTTAACTCGATTGTCTATCTTTTGGTATTAACCTGTTTGTGTCTTAAGTCTTTCCCTGTATGGATTTTAGCTATTTTTGAGCGTAGGCACTCTTATCGAATTTTATTTTAAGTTAATTATTTGCATAACAATTACCGAAGAGCCTGTTTTTCTGAGTTTATCCTCGTTTATCCTCATGTTGCCAGAGGACAAGGATGATGGTATGTGATATAATTTGCTCTTGCTTTCAACTATATATTTAAGTACCTAAGCAAAATTAATTACACATCTAAGCCACTACTCCGTCAGACTTCTGGTGTGAGGAAACAGTGAACTGAAAACTCAAATCCGATCCCTAATAGCTGTCTCCCGTCTCCCGTCTCCCGTCTCCTGTCTCCGTTCGGACCTCGGCGTGAGACTTCGGACGTTCGGCGAGCTCAGTCGAGCGGACGGTGAGGCTTCGACGGTGAGCTCAGCCGAACCGCCTGTCGAACCGCCGCGTGAGCTTTTGTCGAACGCTCGGTCGAACGCAAAAGCTCACGGCCGAAGCCTGTCTCCTGTCTCGACTAGGAAATTAATTTTGCACGACTACTTAAGTGATTTTGTCAAGAAAATGAGCGAATTAAAATCCCAAATCGCAGCTATTGATCATCAACTTTCTAAACGTCCGATCGCTCTCGATCCCGCAGGATATTTTATTATTTATCTTGATCGAGAAGCTGGGTTAATCTGTGCCAAACATTACAGCAATATTATCAACGAAAAAGGTTTAGCCGTCGATCCAGAAACGGGAAAAGTTATCGGTGTTAGGCAAAAACTTGATCGCAATCCTGAGACTATTTACACCGCCAGGACTGCCAAAGAATTAGCCGTAAAAGTGATCGAAGAAACCCAACCTTGTCCGATTACTATGTTCGATCATGCTGCTTATTTAGGTCGAGAATTCACCCGTGCTGAATACGCTTTAATCACTGGGGAAGAATATATTCAGGATTAAAAATTGGGCTTTTCAGTGATCAGTGATCAGTAAACAGTAAACAGTGAACAGTAATCAGTAATCAGGGATAAAGATGAAGATAAATAAATAAATAACTTAAAACTCACATCTGATAACTGATAACTGTTAACTGTTAAACCGTGCCTTTAAATAAACCTTGGGGACGGAATAATAACAGCAAGATCATAATTAATAAAGCCACGGCTAATTTATAATCAGAACCAATTAAGGGAACACTAATTTCTTGAGCAACACCAATAATTAAAGCCCCAGCAATCGCTCCGTAGGGATTACCAATACCACCTAAAATAACGGCCGCAAACATTGGTAAGATTAAAAACCAGCCCATATTGGGGCGTACTCCCCCGGTAATTAACCCGAACATACCTCCGGCTAAAGCAGTTAAAACTCCCGTAATTATCCATGTCCAGAAGACAACCCATTCGACGTTAATTCCAGTTACTCTAGCTAAATCGTTGCTGTCAGCTACGGCACGCATCGCCTTACCGATCTTAGTTTTTTGTAATAAAAAATGGAGGGCAATAATAACTATAATTGCCAAACCAATGACTAACAAGCGATCAAAAGCTACTTTAATACCAAAAATTTCTGTAGCGGTCATCACAGGCAGATCGTAGCGTTGATTACTGCCGCCCCAGATCATTAAAATACCATTGCGAAGAAATAAAGCCAAACCGATCGAAATAATAATTAAAGTGGTAGGCTCAGCCCGTCGATCGCGCATAGGTTTCCATAATAATCTCTCGGCAATGAGCATGGCAATAGCTGTCACTGCTGCCCCCACCAGCATCGCTAACCAGAGATTAATCCCTTGAGCATTTACCACCCAAGTTATGTAAGCACCCAAAGTCATAAAATCGCCGTGGGCAAAATTAGACAGACGCAAAATGCCACAGGTAAGGGTTAACCCAACAGCAGCCAGAGCAATAATACTGCCGACGGCTAAACCATTGAATAAAAGTTGCGGTGTATCCATCAAACCTCTTGTATAAATCAGAAATTGTCCTTAGAAATAGGAGTCAGGAGAGAGAAAAGTAATTAACTTTTGTCTTTTACTTTATTTAGCTGAAAGCTCAGGGCCTGTGGCTTAAATATTTTTGTTTAGACCCAATTGCATGGCAGTATAAGCTTAGACAGCTATTATAAAGGTTTGTGTGCCAGCAATTTCTCGCGGCCGGCGAAAAGCTGACGGCGGATGACTTACTGCTATAAAATCAAGAATGCCCACTGATGGAATTTGCCGCCAATGAAGACTATCTTTCGATTAGCGATCGCTTTTTTTGCCTTACTATTTATCCTATCTCCTGTCCATGCCTTAGCTGCCAGTTCTGCTGCTGTCACAGGAGCCAATGCCAGTTATGAAAACCAGAATCTGACAGGAAAGGATTTTTCGGGACAAAATTTGCAATCTGCCCAATTTACTAACGTTAATCTGCAAGATTCTAACTTTAGCTCTGCCGATTTGCGCGGGGCAGTGTTTAACGGAGCCTCTATCATCGAAGGCAACTTTCATGGAGCGGACTTAACCAATGGTTTAGCCTATCTGAGTACCTTTAAAAATTCCGATTTAAGCGATGCCATTTTTGCCGAAGCGATTATGCTGCGTACCATTTTCGAGGGAGTAAACATCAACGGTGCTGATTTTAGTTTTGCAGTGCTTGACGCGCAACAAATCAAAAATCTCTGTGAAAGAGCCGAGGGTGTCAACTCAAAAACTGGCGTCTCTACTCCAGAATCTTTAGGATGTGATCAATGATGCAAACAAGGGTTGGTGTTATTGGTGGTGGACAATTAGCTTGGATGATGGCACAGGAAGCCAAGAAATTAGGCATTTCTCTAATTTTACAAACACCACACCCCGACGATCCCGCCGTTGCTTTAGCTGACGAGGTTGTCTTCGCGGAAATAGCTGACGCGGAAGGCACAAAAAAACTAGCTCAACATTGTGATCTGATCACTTTTGAAAATGAGTTTGTTAATTTAGATGCCCTAGAAGAATTAGCGGCCACAGGAGTGCAATTCTATCCTAGTTTGGCAAATCTGCGCCCCCTATTGGATAAATACGAGCAAAGATCTTATTTGCGCTCCCTAGGGTTGCCTGTGCCTGATTTTTGGGCGATAGATAATTTATCCCAATTAGAAAATTATCCTTTTCCGCTAGTGCTGAAAGCGCGACGACACGGTTATGATGGTCAAGGAACCTTTATTATCCGCACTCCTGAAGAATTAAGTGCCAAAAAGCCGCAATTAGAGCGTCTTGACTTGATGTTAGAAGCTTATATTCCCTACGAGCGCGAATTAGCCATCGTTGCCGCTAGGGGATTAACCGGGGAAATCGTCACCTATCCCGTGGTGGAAACCCATCAAGAGGAGCAAGTCTGTCACTGGGTAATCGCTCCCGCCGCTCTTAACCAATCTTTACAGTCTCAAACCGAACATATCGCCCATCATCTGTTAAGTAGTTTGTCGGCGGTGGGTGTTTTCGGAATCGAATTATTTGTCACTCCGCAGGGAGAGGTATTGATTAATGAAATCGCTCCCCGTACCCATAATTCGGGTCATTACAGCCTTTCTGCCTGTCTTACCTCCCAATTTGCCCTACAACTGCAAGCAGTGGCTAATTTGCCCCTCGGAGCCACGGATTTAAAATCTGCCGGGGCAGTTATGGTGAATCTATTGGGTTTTGAGGATAGTGACGGTGATTATGCCGAAAAAAGAGCAGTTTTAGCGGCAATCCCCGGCGCTCAGGTTTTTTGGTATGGTAAAAAATCCCGTCCCGGTCGAAAATTAGGCCATGTCACCCTCTTAAGGGATACAAGCGATCGCTCTGAGTTATTGGCCCTAGCAAAACAGATAGAAAAGCTTTGGTATGGTTGTTAGGGAAGTGGGGTGTATTTTCAGTGAACAGTAAACAGTGAACAGTAAACAGTAATCAGTGAACTGATAAGTAGCTGGTTATAATTATATTAAAAATGTATTTGAGGTTCGATCCCCCCTGCCCCCCTTGATCTATCCATTAGTCGGATCTTTCTTAACAAAAAGAGAAGAAACTTAAAAAAAGGGGAAACGATTGATAGGTATAGTTTTGAAAGAAGGAATCAAGGTGGAGGTAAGCAAAAAAATGGAGA
>NZ_JBLZRT010000198.1:0-4119 GCF_048564745.1 Microcystis sp. | reverse complement strand
TTTTGCAACTCTCGAAAGTTATTTTCAACTAACGGGAAAATTTTTTCGGGAAACGGCTCATTTAGATCAATTGGATTAAATCTCTGAAGTTCTTTTATAGAACGAATTGTTTTATAAACCTCAACGTGCTTGATATACTTCAGAAACTCATTGATCAATTCTTTGCTGTTAGCAGAATCACCTGCGAAATGAATTTTGGACTCTATGATTTCAACTATCTCTTGGTGATTCTTAAGAATGAAATCTTTCTCTATGGCTTCGCTTGCGGCTTCAGGTAAAGTATTTTTTTCGGCACTCAAAGACTTTATTCGCTTCCACATCACATTGTCTTTTTCTAGTCTTAAATATATAGGCCAGTAAAACTCGGAAATCTGTCTTTCTATAAACTCAAGTTCTGCATTGTATCGAGACATAGCAAGCTGATTTTCCAACTCAGCAATTAATTGCCTCTGACGATATTTTTCGTTGGTCTCATTTTTAAATATCTCGAATCTTCTATTTACCCAATAGCCTGCCAACAAAACAATGCCACCAAGTAACAGTTTATCAATGACCAATTCTATTAACTTTTCTATGAAATTTTCAGACATAGCCAGTTGAAGACTCTCCTTTTGAAATACTTCATACTTACACAATTTAACCACATCAGCTAAAAGCTTTCGCCTACTGAATCATTAATATACCTAAACAGTCACTTAACTATGTCCCTACATTTAGTTCAGCGGCATAACTAGGGATTATACGAAAACTTTCCGCATAAAACTCTCCAGAGTAACGATATAGGTCAACTTTCGGCATTTTAGGCGCAATCGCCAGAACTTTTCCCTATATCACACCCAAAAGCGTGTTAACCAGATGAGCTTACTGCAAACAATCTCCTTTAAGGAGACTTATCACAGAAGCCTTCTAGAGTTCTAGCAAAGATTCTTAGATATGACTGCACTTTGTCACAAAATTTTACTATTATTTTGACACTTTTAATAGTTGGAGAGGAAACATTAATCGCCAAGTCTGGTCAATTTTTGTCCAAAGCATTTCAGGAAATGACCTGAATAAATAGCCAGACATAGCGCTATTTTCTTTGTTCCCAAAAAGCTGGCCATCCTCGTGCTTTTGGCAAATTTAAGACTATTGAGTCAGGGAAATTAACCGATAATTAATAACTTGTTGGGGTGCGTTAATTTAAGCATCAACACACCCTAACTTTGTATTAATGCAAGAAATGACGAATGCCTGTTAAGACCATAATTAAACCTAACTCATTAGCGGCTTTAATTGAATCCTGATCTTTTAAAGAACCTCCCGGTTGAACAATTGCCTCGATGCCAAACTGGGCCGCCGTGCGAACAGAATCATCAAAAGGGAAAAAACCATCACTAGCTAAATAGCCACCTTTGGCTGCTTCTGCTGCTTGTTCGAGGGCAATTTTTACCGAACCAACGCGATTCATTTGCCCCGCACCAACACCTAAAGTAGTTTGATTTTTTGTCACCACAATAGCGTTAGATTTAACGTGCTTAGATACCTTCCAAGCAAACAGTAATTCCGCTAATTGTGCGGGGGTGGGTTGTTTTTCCGTCACCACGCGCCACTCGTCCGGGGTTTCTATCACGTCATCCGATGCTTGCACTAGAAAACCGCCGGCGATAACTTTTACCGTTTGTTTTTCCCCCTGACTTAAATCTGGTAGGGTTAAAATCCTTACTTTTGATTTTTTAGCCAGAATATCCCGGGCGACCGGGCTACAATCGGGGGCAACCACGCATTCTAGGAAGGTTTTCGTTAATTCTTTAGCGGTTGCTTCATCTATGGCTTGATTTAGGGCAACAATACCCCCAAAAGCGGAGGTAGAATCGGCATTAAAAGCTTTAGTATAAGCTTCCACTAAACTACCACCGATCGCCACTCCACAGGGATTAGTGTGTTTCAAGATAGCGGCGGCTGGTTCTTCTGGTCCGAATTCGGCGATTAAACGGCGGGCTGCTTCTAAATCGACTAAATTGTTATAACTTAGTTCTTTTCCCTGTAATAAGGTTGCTTTTCCCCAACCGTGAGCCATTGTACCGCTGCCGTACCAAGTGGCACTTTGGTGGGGATTTTCGCCGTAACGCAGGGTTTGCAGGGCATTTCCCGCCAAATTAAAGCGAGTCGTTTCCCCGTTTAAGCTGGCGAAATAGGCGGCGATCGCACCATCGTAGGCATTGGTTAAAGCGAAGGTTTCCCCCGCCATTTTTTGACGGAATTCCAGGGAGATTTCGCCGTTATTTTGCCGAAATTGGCTTAAATACTGCTCGTAATACTTCGGGTTACTGATGACAGTCAAATGGGCGAAATTTTTAGCTGAGGCGCGTAACATCGCCGGACCACCGATATCGATTTGTTCGATCGCCTGAGCGGTGGTAACATCAGGATTGGCGATCGTCTGTTCAAAGGGATAGAGATTAACCACCACCAAATCAAAAGGACGAATTTGATTAGCCTCCATTTCCGCTAAATCTGACTGCCAATCCCGTCTAGCCAAAATACCGCCATGGATGCGAGGATGGAGAGTTTTCACCCTTCCGCCCAAGATTTCAGGAGAGCCTGTGTATTCTCCCACTTTAATCACGGGAATTCCCGCCGCTTGGAGCGTTTTGGCGGTTCCTCCACTGCTAATAATTTCAAAATCAAATTCTTCTGTTAGCTGACGGGCAAAGTCAACTATTCCGGTTTTGTCAGTCACGCTGATCAGCGCTAAACGTCCCATAGTAGTGATCTATAAGCAACAATTTCAGTATATCCCAGCCCTAACCCGTTAAAAATTAAAAAAAGTAGGTTAGTAAATAAGCTGTTCGTAATTTAAATTGCTTGTTGAGACGAGGCAAGAGGCAAGAGGCAAAAGGCAACAGTAAAAGGATTGGCGGAGGTTCGGCTAATTTAAGAATAAGCTGTTTAAATACGTCTTAGCTTAATCAGCTGCTTCTATATTTTCGTCTCTCAAATATCAACTTATGCCAAGAAAAAAATTGCAACTACTCTTGGAAAGATTTAGTCTGACTTGTTAAAAAATACAGGATTTTTCATGGTAACGAAGTCCATCTAGATTAGTGAAAACCTCTTGGCAACCCTTATCGCCAAATGTTGTCAGATTACCATCATCTTTTCTTGTCCTTAATGCCTAGAAAATGTCACCTAATAACGTTTGTGATCAACTAATTGACTGAGAGTCACCACCTGATAACCTCGATCGTGTAATTTCGCTAATAAATTCTTCAGCACGATCGCCGTGTTTTCATCTCTTTCGGGAGACCCACCGTGAAGCACTAAAATCGCCCCGGGGAAAATAAATTGCGAGATATACCAAGTGGTAAATTGAGGGTGATTCGTTGCTTTTCCGGTATCTAAAGGGATCATGGAAGCGAGGGCAAATCGGGACTCATAGCCGGGGAATTTCCCCAAAAACGAGCGCATAGATTGATTATAGAAGGCTTGACCGGGACGATACCAGCGCGGTGCAAGACCGGCAAGACGACTTAAAATATCGTTAGCTTCCCGAAACTGACTAGCAAAAGCGTCGGCAGCCAGTTGACTGGTACGCAGATCTTGGGTGCCGTGATTAGCGATTTCGTGACCTTGGGCGATGAGGCTCTCAATCAAGGTGGAGTTCGGTTGTAGGTGTCCCGTAATCAGAAAAAAAGTCGTCTTGACGGGGGTTGCTGGGCTGGCTTTTTCTCGATTATGAGTTGCGATCGCTGCTAAAATGCGATCGGTGGATTTTCCTTCGGGATCGTTGGGAGTGGGTGCATCATCGATGGTAAGAGCGATAATTTTCTCTCCTGTGGGTTGATAGAAAATTGCCCCTGGGAAAAGTCGAGCGACGATCGAGATAATTAATTTGGCAATACTCATTTCGGGGGTTAAGGGATGAGAGGAGAAGCAAAGATTAGTGATTACAGCCCAGTGACTGAAAGATTATTTCTATAGTAGATATTAGACCTCTTAGACCTCTTGCATAAATCCGAAAACAAACGATAGAAACAATAATGGGAGGGACTTTCAGTTAATTATTTATTAGTAGTTGATAATCTTCAAAAATGTTGCTGTACAAGGATCGACTTAAGACTTTTGCAAGAGGTCTAT
>NZ_JBLZRT010000197.1:0-1383 GCF_048564745.1 Microcystis sp. | reverse complement strand
GGATGATGTAATGGGTATTGGGTTCTAATTCAATCTTTTCTTCGGGACGGAAAACCATTCCATCATAACTAACTCGTAGATTTTTTATCATAATGGATTGTTGAGAAGTAATTCGATTACGGCCTACACAGTGCCTTAAGGTTAGTGTAACACACCCTCTCAACTATAACTGCCGTGCGATCGCACCCTCTTCTAGATGCCGATATTCTGCTAAAGATGGGAAAATATCAGTCCTGTAGAGTCAAGGTCGATCCTCGTGGGTGGGGAAACGGAGGGAATTTTCGGGCAGGGTGACAACAGTAATCGTTTTTCCCAACCTCTCGAAAAATTCGACACTATACCCCGTTTCTAATCCCTCGATTTGATGTTTTTCTACCAAGGTTCCCACGTCCCCCGCGGATAATCTTGCTTCGCGAATATCTTTTAATAAAATCCCATTAAGTAAAGTTCATAATTGATGGTTATTATTTTGATCTAAAAAGTCCAGAAAATCTTTTGCTTTCACGATCTGAATATTTTGATATTCAACCAGTGAAAGAAGATGTTTGTCTCCCGTGATAATATGGGTAGCCTTGCCAGCGATTGCACATTCTATGATCATATCGTCATCGGGATCATTGGGAACGGCTCTAAGTGTTCCACCTATAGAAACAATGCTAGAAGCATCACAAATTTCCTCAATGTATTTTCTAACTCGTTCTTCAGGAAATTTGATTTTTAGTAGAAGTTTTTCGGATAATTCGCCTAAAATCTCTGGACAAGTGACCGATCGAATCAGTTTGCTTTGGGCTAGGGAAAAACAACTATTCGGGCTACCGCTTTTAGAAAGCGCAGCAGATATGAGAATATTTGTGTCGAAGACAACAGTATAAATCACTACTTCTCATGAACGATTTCATCGATAAATTCTTCTCTTTCGTCTTCCGTCATGGTATCCCAATCGTAGCCGCGTTCTGCTGCGACGATTTTTGCCTGTTGGCTTCCGTAATCGGTTATAGCTTCCATATTTCCCCACTGACGCTGGATGAGGAATCTAAATAGTTCCTGTTGCTGTGCTTCGGGGAGTTGTTTGACTAATTCGATTACTTGTTCGTTGCTTAAGGTTAAGTTCGGCATAGGTCGCTTCTAGACAATAGCATGATTAATCAGTTTAACACGAGTCCTTAATGGAGAGGGTTTTCGGTTCGCCTACACCTTCCGGGCTTCGATCGGTTAGAATCGAGAAATTATCGGCCTAGAAAATCCTTTCATCTTCGCGCTTGCCGTAAAATTATATCTTTAACTAAATGGTGATCGCTAATTAATTATCGTAGTAAAGCTTGAAAACCTGCTTGAATAAAATGAACATCTGAAGTTAAAGCGTCGGTAATTTGATTTTCTTCC